>JAKSSI010000118.1 GCA_024403175.1 Clostridia bacterium | reverse complement strand
TAACCATCTGATATTCTCTCCCCTCTAATACCACACTTCGATGCCGCATATAATTCAAATATTCTATAAATATATTTCTTCTATTAATTTCTTTCCGCTTGCTGTTTTTGCGACTTTTTCATAGAAGGATTTTATATTCTCTTTGCTGTAACCAGATTCTGCAGCGTTTACTAAATAGTCGGCTTCAAGAATAACCTGATAGTCAATTCCATTCACGTCTTCATATGTGTGATGGTGAGAAACAATATAGATAATGCGTTCAAGCATATCTGGAGTAAGACTAAATTCCTCAAAAAATGTTCGAAGGAGTGCTTCACTTTCAATTTCTTGATTCTTTCCGTTTGTGTTCCCATATTTAACACGGCAAAATGGACATGCAATATCATGAACTATTGCAGTAAGTTCAATAATCTGCTTTGTTTTAGAATCAAGGTTTTCTAAATCTGCAATGAGATTAGCGTAAGCCGTTACTTTTAAGAAATGATCTATGTCATGAGTATTTCCTTCTGAAAACTCAATCATTTTTACTAATACATCTTTTGTCATAGCACCACTTACTAGAATTTTATTTCAACCTTATATTCAGGAGATACTGCACTTACTAATGGCTGGAAAGTAGCCCAGCATTTCATTTCAGCAAATTCATCTGCCTTCTTGAAAAGATCTGCTTCCTGAAGACGTTCATTCATCGCAGCCTTGGCAGCCTTTTCAAGTTCGTTCTGCTGTTCTGTTGTAAGAGCTAAATCGCCAAAGCTTAAAAGACCTTTTTCTGTATCTTCAAACTCCATCTTATCTGGGTCGAGAATTACATACTGAAGAGCTGCATGAGGAACTGTAATGTAAACAACCTTACCCTCTTCATCTACATCAATATGTTTGCTATCTAAGTTCTTTAAATCTACTGTGTACACACCGCTTCCCGCGAATGTAATGTTTTTAGTCTTGCTAAATACTGCAAGGTTTGCAAAACCGGATTTTGAAATAGTTGTAGCTATTTCAAGAGGCTGCTCTAAAACAATAAGTTCCTGGTGCTGTTTAGCTTCGCCAAGAACTGCATTCTTAAAATCTACAGCTGTATAGCCAGTAAGCTTTTCCTCAATAATTTTATCAGCCTCATCCTTTGCCACCTGTACTGGTGTAGCCATCATACCGCTAAATATATTCATTACTAAGGCACCGAGAATTAAACCAATAACAAGACCAGCAAAGAAGCCTTTTGATTTCTTTCCGCCAAGTGCCGCACCTGCAAGAGCAACAGCTGCAGATGCAGTTTGACTTTCTACATCAGTGCGAATCTTTGCTTTCTTTGCATCTTCTGCGGCTTTCTTAGCAGCTTCTTCTTTTGCCTTTTTAGCTTCTTCAGCCTTTTTTGCAGCTTCAATTTTTGCTTCTTCTGCTTTCTTATCTGCAGCAGCTTTCTGAGCCTTTGCAGCGGCTAAATCATCCTGCTGAGCTTTTATTTTTGCATCGTCTTTTAAAGACGCATTTGCTTTAATTTCAGTTTTCTCTGCCATGATATGCCTCCTTTTCCTTTAAACCATAAATGGAATTTTGCTTTCAAAATCCACTTCTGTATATGTCAAAGATTCAAAATATTCTTTCTTTGCAGCATTATATTTTGCAATGAGTTCCTGAGCTTTTTCATAACCTTCAACTTCGCGAAGCTTATTGATATTAAGATGCATTTCATCTTCCAATTCATAAACAGCAAGCATAAAATCAACCATTGGATTTTTCTTAAATACTTCCACCTTTTCATCTTCATCAAGGAAAAGATCAAAGCCCTGCTTTGGTAAAAACTCACTTACGATTGGATAAATAAAATACGGATAATGCATTTCTCTGCTATCTGTTACATACATAGAAACCTTATCCAAATAACTGCAATCTACAATCAGCTTATAAAAGATTTCTTCGCCGCTCTTATCAGGTTTTACAGCAGTAACCTTTGTGCAGCTAATGGTATTTGCTTCGAAAAGCTTTCCGCACAAATCAAGTGCGGCATCATTGCTTTCTGGAATAAAAAATGTGGCTCTATGGAATTTCAAATCTGCATCTTTGCGACCCGCAAGCTCGGACAATGGTGTCTTCAAATATTCTTCAGCTGCGCTGATTTTTTCGATCAAATTACTCATTTCATTTATCCTTTTATATATAAAACTAAAAAGCAACAACAACGTTCATCGCGGACACGCTCTCGCTAAGCTGGGAACCCAACAGCGGTTCTGGGGTTCTTCCATCGCCTAGCAGCTCGGAACAACCAAGAACCGGTATCCCAGATTGTCCGCTCATAAACATTGTTGTCGCTTTTCTTTCATTTAGCAAACACGTTTAACGGCTTCAGCAAGATCGAAAAGAATCTTTTCTTTGTCGAGTGTAAGATATTCGCCGTTTTCGTATAGAATTTTACCATCTACCATTGTCATGCAAACATCAGAGCCCTGCATTGCATAAGAGATTAAACCGAGTGTATCTGCATTTGGCTGAAGATGTGGCTGATCCATATCGATAGCAATGATGTCTGCCTTTTTGCCAACTTCAAGGCTTCCTGTTTCTGGTCTGCCAAGAGCCTTTGCACCGCTAATTGTAGCCATATCTAGAGCCTGAGATGTCTTAACAAGAGTTGGATCTTTAAGTACACCCTTCTGAAGAAGTGCTGCAAGATGAATTTCTTCAAACATATTAAGATTGTTATTGCTTGCTACACCGTCTGTTCCTAAAGCTACATTAACGCCTGCTAAAAGTGCACTGTTGATTCTTGCAATACCAGAACCGAGCTTTAAGTTAGATGTTGGGTTGTGCGCAATTGTAGCACCCTTTGCAGCCATAATTGCAAGGTCTTCATCTGTAACCCAAACGCAGTGTGCAGCATAAATTGGATTATCCATAATACCCATTTCGTTTAAATAAGCGATAGGAGTCTTTCCATGTCTTGCAATACATTCCTCGTGTTCTTTTACTGTTTCAGAAACATGAATGTGAACAGGAACTTTTCTTTCTGCATTTGCTTCTGCAATTGCCTTTACAAATTTTTCAGTTGTAAGGTATTCAGAATGGAGGCAGAAATCAGCCTTTACTCTTCCTGTTTTTACAGCTTCTTTTACAACATCAGAAAGTTCATCTCCTGCTTCACGAATAAGTTCAGGGCAAGATGCTTTCTTACCGTACATAACGTCGATAAAATCGATACATTCCTGTGTTCTTTCCCATGCGCTTGGTTCGAGCGTTGGGTCGAAGCAAAGACCTACACGGCAAAGATTTGCCTTCATACCTGCTTCAGCATAAGCCTTAGCTCCTGCAAACGGGAAGTCGTACATATCTGCAACACATGTTGTACCGCTAGCAAGCATTTCAAGCATAGCAGCCTGGTTTCCAACATAAATATCGTTTGGCGTAAGCTTTGCTTCTATTGGAAAAATTGCTTCGTTAAGCCATCTGTCTAAAGGAAGGTCTGCACCTACACCTCTTAAGATAGTCATAGCAGAATGGCCATGTGCATTAACAAGGCCTGGCATAAGAAGCTTGCCTTTCATATCCTTAACTACATCGTATTCTGCCTTTGGCATTTCTGCTCCGATGTAATCTATAACTTCGCCATCTACACCAAGATAGCCGTTCTTAATTTCATTGTATTCACCATTTTCTTTTGAAAGTATTGTGCAATTTTTAAAAAGTGTCTTCATGGCATTCTCCTAAGTAAATCTGCAACGTAAGCCTCAAACATTGGAGCTATACGTTCTCCGGTTTCAATTACTTCTTCAGTAGTAAGTGGTATATCTAACACACCTGCAGCCATATTGGTCATTACAGATAAACCAAGAACAGGCATCTTGCAATGAGCTGCTGTTAAGGCTTCAGTTACTGTAGACATGCCTGCTGCGTCGCCGCCAAGAATTCTTGCCGCACGAATTTCTGCAGGGGTTTCGTACTGAGGGCCTGTGAAGAAGAAGTAAACTCCTTCGTGGAAATTAAGTGATGAATTTTCTGCGCATTCCAATGCAATTTTTCTGAGCTGCTTGGAATACATATCTTGAACGTCGAAAAATCTTTCGCCGAATTCTTCAATGTTTGGTCCCTTTAGAGGACTATCACCGTTAAGCTTAATATGATCTTTTATAATCATAATGTCGCCTACCTGATAGCTTTCGTTAATTGCGCCTGCTGCGTTTGTAAGTATTACTTCTTTAACTCCGCACAGCTTCATAACTCTAATAGGGAGAGTGAGTTGTTCGTACGCATAGCCTTCGTAAGAATGGAATCTTCCGGACATACACATAAGCTTTCTTCCGGAAACTTCTCCAAAAATAAATTTCCCCTGATGACCAGGTGCTGTTGACACAAGAAAATCGGGGATATCCTGATATTTAATTTCGATTGGGTTTTCTATGCGCTCAGAAAAATGGGACAGCCCCGACCCGAGAATGATACCAATCTCGGGTTCGAAGCCGTTTAATCTTGATTTTATTGAGTCTGCAATTTTTGAGAAAAATTCAAAATTGTACTGCATTATTCAACATCCTCTTTTACTTCTACTGGAGGTTCGTCCAGTAATTCTGGATGAGCAAGCAAAGTTTTGCTTCTCTTAAGAGCTGCGGCATAGTAGAAACCGTCGCAAACTCTTTCATCCGTTACGTATGTAAAGTCTACGTAT
>JAKSSI010000117.1 GCA_024403175.1 Clostridia bacterium | reverse complement strand
CCAACCTTGTCTTTAAGTTCTAAAACAATTCTCTGCGCAATCTTCTTACCAATGCCGTTTGCCTTAGTAATTGCAGCCACATCTTCAAACATAATTGCCTGCTTAAGGCTTCTTACATCGAGTGCAGAAAGAATTGCCAGTGCGCCCTTTGCGCCGACCCCACTTACAGTCATAAGTGTGTTAAACATTGCAAGGCTTTGTGTATCTGTAAAACCATAAAGACTGATATCATCTTCTCTAACAATCATTGCTGTGTAGAGAGTAACAATTTCATTTTGGTTTGCAAGTATCGATATGCTGTTGTCCGGAACATTCACTTCGTAGCCAATGTTTCCGTTTTCTATAACTACCTTGCCCAAAGCGGCTTCGGTAATCATACCTTTAATATAATGAATCATGATAGCCTCCTATTTGATAGCTCTCATTCGTTTACTCATTTCACCTACATAACTGTGGCAAATAGCAGCAGCTATAGCATCTGCGGTGTCGTCTGGCTTTGGCACTTCATCAAGCTTTAAAAGCTTTTGCACCATAGCCTGGACCTGCTTTTTCACAGCACGTCCATTACCTGTTATGGAAGTCTTAATCTGCAGCGGAGTGTATTCGTAAATTTCGACCCCACTATTGCAGCAAGCAAGTATTGCCACACCACGAGCTTCGCCTACATAGATAACTGTCTTTGCATTGCTGTTAAAATACAGCTCTTCTATGCTGGCTTCGTCTGGATGATACTCTGCAATTATCTCCATCAAAGACGAATACAGATGCTTAAGTCTTTCAGGCATCGGCATGTCTTTGTCTGTAGTAATTGCTCCGTACGCAACCGGTGTAACTACACTGCCCTTCTTTTCTAAAACGCCCCAACCCATAATTGCATAGCCTGGGTCTATTCCAAGTATTCTCATATCAATTCAAGAGTAATTTTGCCTATTGTGGCACTTCTGAATTCATCTAAAACGGTTTTAGCTGTTCTGTCGTAATCGATTCTATTGCCAGACATAATAAAGCCGCGCTTTTTAGCAATTGCTTCCATTGTAAGAAGCGGTGTTTCTTCTATCTGAGCAATCTTGTATCTAGCCATAAGAAGGTCTGGATGAACCTCGGAAAGTCTTCCGATAAGTTCCATACCAAGTGTAGCTAAATCCATAATTTCATCTTTAATGCTGCCGCAGAACGCAAGGTCTAAACCAACCTTTGGGTCTTCAAACTTAGGCCAAAGAATACCCGGTGTGTCTAAAAGCATCATATCCTGGCCAAGTGTAAGCCACTGCTTGCCCTTTGTAACGCCAGGCTTGTCGCCAGTCTTTGCAGCCTTCTTTCCAGTAAGTCTGTTGATAAGAGAAGACTTTCCTACATTAGGAATACCAACCACCATCATACGCAGCGGTCTTTTTCTTTCTCTACCTTCGTTGTTCTTATCTCTAATGCTTTCAAGAAGCTTTAAGAACTGCTTAACACCGTCGCCCTGGTTTGAATTTAAAGCCATTACATAATTGCCCTGGCTCTTAAAATGTTCAGTCCAAGCCTTGGTAGCATCTGGGTCGGCAAGATCGGCCTTGTTCATAATAATTACACGAGGCTTACTTGCAACCAAGTCGTTTATAATTGGATTTCGGCTGGATACCGGAATACGAGAGTCTATAACTTCCACCACAAGGTCTACAGCCTTGAGGTTTTCCTGAATAAGCTCTCTGGTCTTTTTCATGTGACCCGGATACCAGTTAATGTTTTGTATCATTGTCCTAATAATTCCTTTGCCTGAGCTCTTGCGCTTTCGGTGATTGTTGTGCCGGAAAGCAGTCTTGCAAGCTCTTCAACTCTTTCTTCTTTTGAAAGTGGAACGACTGTTGTTTCAGTTGAAATTTCGTCGCTCTTCTTTTCTATCTTATAATGATGATCTCCCTGGCAGGCAATCTGCGGAAGATGTGTTATACAAATAATCTGATGATTTTCAGCAATAGCCTTCAGCTTATTTCCAACGACCCCAGCTGTGGCGCCAGAAATACCTGTATCAATTTCATCGAAAATCATTGTAGGAATGCCGTCGATATCGCCGATGATGCGCTTTAATGCAAGCATGATTCTAGAAAGTTCGCCGCCTGAAGCCACCTTTGCTAATGGCTTTGGTTCTTCGCCTTTATTAGCAGAGATAAGGAACTCAATTGCATCTACGCCATTTTCTTTTGGCTTAACCTGCATAATATTTACACCGAAAACTGCATCCTTAAAGTTAAGCTGAGCAAGTTCTGTGTTAATACCTTCGGAAAGCTTTATTGCTGTTTTCTTTCTAAGCTCTGTAAGCCTTGATGCAGCTGCATCGTAAGCACGTTTTGCCACAGCAATTTCCTTTTCAAGTGCAGCCATTTCTTCGTCTGCATTTTCAATGCTCTGAAGATTTTTAGAAGCTTCGTCGGCATAAGCCAAAACGTTTTCTAAACTGCCGCCGTACTTTTTCTTAAGCTTATTAAGTAAATCTAAACGCTCTATTGCATCGTCTAATTCAGCTTCGGAAAAACTTACATTATCTTTTAAAGATCTAAGCGTAGAGCTCAAATCATCTATTTCGTAATATGCGTTTGTTACACGCTGAAGAAGTTCGTCAAGCTCTGCAGAAAAGCCCTTAATATCGGAAAGCGCATTCATGGCATTTCCAAGAGAACTTACGCTTCCACCATCTGCAAACAGGAATGAATGAGTGTTGCTTAAGGCTTCGTAAATATTCTCGGAATTCTCCATAAGCTTTATCTGTTCGGCAAGCTCTTCATCTTCGCCTAAACGGATATTTGCTGCATAGATTTCTTCTACTTCATATTTAAGAAAATCTTTTTTGCGAGCTGAATCTGCCAGCTGCTTTCTTAAATTCATAAGCTTTGTAGAACTGTTTGCATACGCTGTGTAGCACGCAGAAACATTGTCCTTTGCAATAACAGCTTCTTCGCCGCCATATAAATCCAAAATGTTAACGTGGTTGTCCGGATTTAAAAGGCTTTGGTGGTCGTACTGGCCGTGAATATCTACAAGGCCTTTGCACAATGCAGATAATTCAGACAGAGAAACAAGTTCTCCGTTTACTCTGCAAAGGCTCTTGCCTGCACTGATTTCGCGCTTTATAACGTACTGATCATCAGGGGTATCTAAGAGCATTGTAATAACAGCTTTATCCGCACCGTGGCGAATATAGTCTGTGTCTGCTCTGCTACCCAAAGCCATAGATATTGCTTCTATAATTACAGACTTACCTGCACCGGTTTCGCCTGTAATAATGTTAAGACCTTCATTTAAATCAAGGCTCAAATCTTTTATGATTGCAAAATCCTTGATATCAATATGGCTTATCATTTTATTGCCTCATTAAAATGTGCAAGCACGGAAGCTACATGATCCTTTGAATCAATTACAAGGAAGATGGTATTATCTCCGGCAATTGTTCCGAGAATTGTATCCATCTGCATATTATCAATAACTTCGGCAGCTGCATTAGCGCAACCCGCCATAGTCTTAATTACTATCATATTTTCTGCAGCCCTAATAGACTGAACAGTATCCTTAAGCAGTTTTGAATATTTATCCAACTCTACTTTTGAGATTTTTGGAGCTTCAGCATAGCAGCTTCTGCCGCTCTTTCCTGTTACTTTTACAAGGCCAAGTTCCTTGATATCTCTTGAAACTGTAGCCTGTGTAGCGTTGAAGCCAGCCTGATTAAGCTTGTCTGCCAAACGCTCTTGAGTGTCAATTTCCTGAGCCTTAATAAGCTCTAATATTTTGCTCTGACGTGCGTATCTCATATTCACTCCTCGCATAATTATGCATACTGTGAATAAATTATAGCACAAAAAAACAAGAGAGCAACAAGCTCTCTTGCGTTTTTTGTAAGATTAAATTACTCAGACTTAATTCTAGCAGCCTTACCTGTTCTAGATCTCATGTAGTTGAGCTTTGCTCTTCTTACATCACCCTTCTTAACAACTTCAATCTTGTCGATAGATGGGCTGTGAAGTGGGAATGTCTTTTCAACGCCGATACCGGAGGAAAGCTTTCTAACTGTGAAAGTTTCAGAAATTCCGCCGTTCTGCTTCTTAAGAACATATCCTTCGAAAAGCTGAATTCTTTCCTTGTTACCTTCCTTAACCTTGATGAATACCTTTACAGTATCGCCAACGCCGAATGCTGGAATGTCAGACTTTTCATATTCTGCAGTGATAGATTTAATAAGATCCATTGCGCACCCTCCTTCCTTTGTAGAAGTTCTTGTCATACTAACGGCGAGCCTTATGCTCCAGCCTTTGACAGAGGAACGTCCGTAATACGCAACGACTATTTTAACAAAAGCCGCACTAGTTTGCAAGCACTTTTTTACTAAAAATCGTTGAAATTTTAAGCTCTTGGGAAAGCCTTATCATAGACATCCATAATACGATTTCTGCTGACAGAAAGATAAATTTTGGTAGCCATAATATCTTCGTGTCCTAAAAGTTCCTGAAGAGATTTTAGGTCGGCACCATTTTGAATCAGATGAGCAGCAAAAGAATGTCTTAAGATCTGAGGAGAAAGTTTTCCTTCAAGCCCTACCTTGTCTCCATAGAATTTTAAAATCTTCCAGACACCCTGGCGAGTAAGTTTTTCTCCAAGATAAGAAAGGAAAAGTACATTTTTATCTTCTTTCTTA
>JAKSSI010000116.1 GCA_024403175.1 Clostridia bacterium | reverse complement strand
ATAATCATATGGAGAGATGACTGGAGCTAAGATTGCAATAACAATCATAAGTACGAGAATAACCATACCTACTACAGCAAGCTTGTTTCTTAAAAGTCTCTTCCAAGCTTCCTTACCAGGTGTGGACTTAACTTCTTTACCGTGATTTTTTTCGATTGCCTTTGCTTTCTGCTTTGCTATTTTTTCCATAGCAGGTGTATTTCTTTTTGCCATTTTTACTACCTCCTATGCTGTTTTAGCTGCAGCTTTTGCAGCTCTCTTCATTGCACGCTTTTGAGCAGCCATCTTTTCCTTAGCGTTGAATTCGTCCTTAAGACGTGGGTCAACAACAGTATAGATGATGTCTACAACGAGCATTGTTACAGAGAATGTGATAGCAAGAATTACAAGACCACCGCAAACTGCTGGCCAGTTTCTTGCATTGATAGCTGTAAGCATATATCTGCCTACGCCGTCTACAGAGAAAATCTGTTCTGCTACTACAGCACCACCAAGGGAAGAAGCCATGGAGTTACCTACGTTAGCAATAACAGGGATGAGGGAGTTTCTAAGAGCGTGTCCGAAGATAACCTTAGATTCCTTCTGACCCTTTGATCTAGCTGTTCTGATGTAATCCTGACGAATTACTTCAAGCATTGAAGAACGAGTTGTTCTTGCAATGTTACCAACGTTTGCAATACCGATCATTGCAACTGGCATGATTAAACCAATTGGACCAGCTGTAGCTGAAGATGCTGGAAGTACTCTAAGCTTTACAGCGAAGATGAGCATCATCATAAGTGCAAACCAGAACTGTGGTACTGATACACCAAACAGGGCGAATACCATCGAAATATTATCGATAGCTGTATACTGCTTAACCGCAGATATTACACCCAGTGGTATACCTATGAGCAACGCAACACCTATGGCAAGAAATGCCAATCTAACGGTGTTCGGATATTTCTGCATTACTTCTTTGAATACAGGAAGGTTTGTGGAATAGGAAGTACCGAGGTCTCCCTTTGTAACAATACCTTTTACGTATTCAACATAACGAATGATGAACGGTCTATTAAGACCAAGTTCTTCTCTCTTAGCCTCTCTAACGTCTTCTGGAGCGTCTGGACCAACGATCTGGTCTACAGGGTCGCCAGGAGCGATTTCGGAAAGGCCGAATACGATGAGGAGTACGCCCAAAATAACTGGGATCATCCAAAGTATTCTCTTACCAATATATCTAAGCATAAAACTAATCTCCTATAACGGGGAGTATAAATACGCCCTAATCCCGAGAGCAGAGTGCTCTCGGGATTAGGAAAAATAAGTTTGTTAAATTGACTTATTAAAATTTGTTTCTGTGCAAAAGTTTAATTACTTCATGTAGCACTTGGATGCGTTGATGTCACCTACTGTTGTAAGGATGATACCCTGAATCTTGTCAGATGTGAGGCAAACCTTTGTTGGAACGTAGAGTGGAATAGATGGAACGTAATCGTCAAGAATCTTCTGGATTTCGCCATAGAGCTTCTTAGCTTCAGCTTCATCTGTGGATGCCTTAGCTGCATCGAGTCTTTCTGTGAATCCTTCAATCTGAGAGCAACCTGCACCACCACGAGCAGCCTTGAATCCGATTCTGTAATCATAGAACTGGTACTGAGCCTGTGGGTCTGGGGAAGAGTTGTTGATCATTTCAGCTGTGTGGGAACCTGCAGCGATGTAATCATAGAATGCTGCTGTTGCCATTGGAGCTGGCTTAACTGTGATTCCGAGTTCTGCCCACTGCTTCTGGATGAGTGTAGCATAAGCTTCCCATGTAGCACCTTCAGCGTAGGAGAGTTCAACTTCGAGCTGCTTTCCAGCATACTTGGACTGTGCCCATTCCTTCTTAGCAGCATCGAGGTCATAGTGGAAGTAAGATGTGTATCCTGCCTTAGCTGGATCTACATAGTACTTGTTTGTCTTTGGAAGAATAGAGTTAATAGCATAACCATATTCTGTACCTACAGCAACCTTGAGGTTAGCTTCATAGTCGAGTGCGAGAGCACAAGCTCTTCTTGCATGGATATCATCGAATGGAGCCTTCTGGTTGTTGAGGAAGAGTGTGTAGTTGTTGGATGTTGGTTCGGAAACTACTGCGATTCCTGGTTCCTTAGCTGCTGTAGCAACCTGGGAGAGGGATGGTTCGAGGCAGATGTCAACGTCGCCAGATTCAAGAGCCATAACACGAGCAGATGGATCTGTGATGATGTCGAGTTCTACTTCGTCGAAGTATGGTGTGCCGTTCCAATAGTTTTCGTTTCTAACGAGCTTAACATAAGAGTCTGCAACCCATTCCTTCATAACGTACGGACCTGTACCGCAAACCTGGTCTTTTGCAAGAGCATCGTTTGTTGTGTACTTGGATTCGCAAATCATTGCATATGGAATGTTAGAAAGAGCTGTGATTACGAATGGATCTGCTGCCTTAAGAGCAAGTACTACGTGTGTAGCATCTTCTACTACAAACTGTTCTGGTTCGAAGTACTTGTTGAAGTAGTTTGCAGCGTTACCTGTGTCGCAAGCAAGCTTGAGGGAGAAAGCTACGTCGGAAGCAGAGAATGTTGCTGTTCCGTCATAGTTCTTAACGCCTTCTCTGATTGTGAGTCTGATGTGTGTAGCATCGATGTACTCATAAGCTGTAGCGAGCATTGGTTCGATGTCGTTCTTAGAAGCGTTGAACTCGAAGAGTCTGTCATAGAGGAACTGCTGAACTGGTGTGTTTGCAGAACCTACAGCTACTGTAAGTGGGCAAAGACCTACTGGGTTACCCTTTGTAGCAACCTTAAGAATCTTTGGCGCATCAACTGGCTTCTGTTCTCCACCCTGCTGAGCTGGTTCTTTCTTTCCGCAAGCTGCGAAAGAGAATACCATAGCAAGTACGAGAAGAATTGCTAATACTTTTTTCATTTAAATCCTCCTTTAGGTTAGAAACTAACCTTATTTACTCCGTAAGTTTAACACAAATTTAACAAGTTTGCATTAAAAAAAGCACATTTCTTTTTGAAATGTGCTTAAAACTTTATGTTGGAATTTCAAGGTTTAAAGGCAAAATATTAGATTCCTAATTACTACTTTACGAGTATTTCGGTTCCCTCCTCATTCCATTCAAACTTTGCTGTGAGGTTTGCACCAACAGACTGTGCTACAACAAAGTCAAATACCTCTTGTCCGCCGTTTTCTCTTGTCTTTGGAACAACTTTACCACTATCTTCAATATAGCAAGGGATAAAGCTGTTTTCGCAGTTTCCATCCTTATCTACAAGAACCTTTGCGATACCTGTAAGTCTAGACTTTTCAGACCATGGGTAGAAATCCACCTTGTAGTGTCCGCCGCCTCTGCCTTCTTTTGCGCGCTGCTTTAAATATGCAATCATTTCAGGTGTATCATTATAACCTGCTGTCATTGCATAAGTAACTGTTACGAAGTTTCCAAGACCGTGATAGATTGGCTTTCCTTTATAAATATCAATACCCTTAAGGACGTGATGGTGGTGACCAAATACGATATCAGCACCGCAGTCGATGCAGTGATGTGTAAATTCGATTTCGTACTGATCGAGCTTTGGAATGTCTCCGCCATTTCCAAGGTGAGCAAATACTACAGCAACATCGCACTGAGACTTGAGTTCTTTGATTTCTTCCGCAAGCTGTTCTTTATCTTCAGGATTAATCCAAGAATAAATCTTGCATGGGGCTGCAGGCATATCTCTTACAGGAACATAAGCTGTCTGAACCTTTACATGGTTTGTGCCAGCCTTCTGGCTCATAGCCCAACCAAGAGATGGACCAGCTAAGTTATAAGAAATGTATCCTGTCTTAATACCGTTCTTAGTAATGAATACAGGCTTCTTTGCTTCGTAAATATTTGCACCTGTTCCGCAGTGAGGAATTCCTACTCTGTCGAGATTTGCAATAGTATCAATAATGCCATTAGGACCGCAGTCATAAGCGTGGTTTCCTGCTACGGATACAACGTCAAACTTCCCCTTAAGTACATCGAGGTGTTCAGGCGCTGATGGTGGTGCCTGAACATCGATGCAAGATGGTTCTGTTCTATTTGTGTGAGGTGTTTCAACATGTCCACCCATAATGTCGATGGACTGAAGCACTGGTGTAATATCTTCAAAATAAGGTTCCATTGGGCCCGGCTGATCTAAGATAAGATCGCCGACCATTGCAACACTAATTTTTTCTGCCATTTTTAAGCCCTCCAAACTATGCGTTCTTTGCGTAAACGCCTTCAACAAAGTTCTTAATTTCGGATACGCCAACATACTTTTCGTAAGATCCGTCAGCAGCAACGATTACTGCAGATGGAGCAAGCATGATTCCGTACTTTCTAGAAAGTTCTCTGTTTTCTTCTGCAAGAATTGTTTCGTACTTAATTCCCTGTCCGTCCATCCATGTCTTTACGATGAGGCAGTTTGGACATGTCTTTGTTGTAAAGAGAAGGAATCTTCTTCCGTCTGGTGTGTATGCAGCAGTTGGGTCTGCAGCGGCAAATATTGGCTGAGCTTCTGTCTTCATTGCTGCAGCAGGAATAGCAGCCTTTACTTCTGTAACTGGAGCCTGTGTTGGCTGTGGAACAAATTCCTGAAGTCTTTCATTCTGTTCTGCTCTTGCTTCTGCAACAGTCTGCTCTAAACCAGG
>JAKSSI010000115.1 GCA_024403175.1 Clostridia bacterium | reverse complement strand
TACCTTAAGCAGCTTGAATTCTTTGTAAACTGGTATGTATCTCAGATGAACATGTTTGAGATGGCAGCTTCTTATATGGTACCTACTCCAATCGTTTCCGTTACTATGGACGGATGTATTGAAAAGGGCCTTGACGTAATGGCTGGTGGTGCAAAGTACAACTCCACTGGTATTCCAGGCGTAGGTTTCGGTACAGTATCTCAGAGCTTAAATGTAATTAGAGAACTCGTATTCGAAAAGAAGATTTGCACAGCTAAGGAATTATACGATGCAATTATTGCTGACTGGGAAGGTTACGACGAACTCAGAGCTAAGGCAAAGGCTGTTCCTTGCTTCGGTAATGGCGAAGATAAGTACGATGAAAATGCTGTATGGCTCTCTCGTGAATGGTGCAAGCTTGTAAATAGCAAGACTGGTCCAAGAGGAAAATATAAGGCTGGTCTTTGGTCTATCGCAAGACACGTAGCAGATGGTCCTTTAACAAATGCAACTCCAGATGGCCGTAAGAATGGCGACCCACTTTCCGACGGTATCGGCCCAGTTCAGGGAACAGACGTAAGTGGTCCAACAGCACTCCTTCGCAGTATTGCAGCTCTCGACCACGAACACTGCCACAACGGTACACTTCTGAACATGAGATTCAACCCATCTGCAATTCAGACAAGTGAAGACATCGGCAAGCTTGTTCTTCTTATCAGAACATACTTCAAGATGAAGGGTATGCATCTCCAGTTCAACATGGTAACTGCAGAAACAATGAAGCAGGCAAAGGAAAGACCAGCAGAATATAAGGATCTCGTTGTAAGAGTAGCAGGATTCTCTGCATACTACACAGAACTTCACCCTGGCCTCCAGAACGAAATCATTAGAAGAACAGAAATTCAGAGCATCTAATTTTCTTAATAACAAACAGAAAACCCCTGAGAATTTTCTCAGGGGTTTTTGCTTTAAATTAGTTTTCTGCACTTGGCAGCGGAACAGTATCAATTTTAATAATTGATGGGTCGGCGTCTTTAACTTCTATAGTGCCTTCAACTACTCGGAATGCAGGGCCGAAAGGATTATCGGCTCTTTCGTCCATTAAAATTTCCGCGCTGAACTTCTGACCCTTTTTATCTAGTAAGCGGCTCTTTTTCGTTGTTTTGCCCGCCAGGAAGCGTTTTGCATCGGTCTTTGTAAATGAGACATCTGCTAAGAACTTTTGCTTTTGGCTTTTCCAAATTGCAAACTTGCAGCCGTGCTTAAAACCTGTGCAGCCATACATATTATCGTATTCAATAACATCTTCTCCGCAGCGAGGGCATTTACCAAGAACTTCAGGGCCGTCGTTTGTAAAACGCGCTAACCCAAATGAAGCTCCGTATTGAGATTCATTACCTTCGTCGGTTAGATAAACATCGCCGGTATACTTTTTATCTTTTGCTTCTGAATAGAGGCGCTTAATATGGACTTCTGTTTCAGTTCTTTTTCTGCCTGTAAGTTGGCCGTCTCTTTCTTCATCAATCCAATTGCTTTTTAAAAGTTTTTTAACAAGTCCCTTGGTGACTTTTGTTTTAGACATCATGCCAGACTTGGCTTTTTTCCAAATTACAAATTTGCAGCCATCTTTGTAGCCACTGCAGCCGTAAGCAAATTTTCCTTCAATAACATCGGATCCGCAGCGAGGACACTTGCCCAAAGGCTTTGGTGGTTCGTTAACTATTTCTTGAAGGGCAAAGGATGCACCAAACTTTGATTCAGGGCCATCGTCTGTAAGATAAATAAGTCCCGGATATCTTTTGCCTTTAGCTTCGGAATAAAGCTTCTTGGAATAGATTGTGTTTTCTGTACGCTTTTTTCCTGTAGGCTTTAGCTCTCCGTTTTCATCAGAGCGCATTTCATCTACCCATTTGCCAGAAAGAAGAGTATGAACCATATCGGCTGTTACTTCTATCTTAGACATCATGCCAGATTCTGTTGTTTTCCAGACAGTAAAACGGCAACCATTTTTAAAGTTGCTGCAGCCGTAGCCTCGTTCGCCTTCTATAATATCGGAGCCGCATCTAGGACATTGGCCTAAAAGCAGTTTTCCTCGGCGCATATTTTCAGGCACATGGTAGGCATCTACTTTAGGGTACTTGGTTTTTATAACCTTGTTTACCATTTCAAGTACGCTGTCTGTAAGAGTTGTCCATGGCACTTCGCCGTCTTGGATTTCTTCTTGAACAGCCCACCAATAACCAGTCATGTCAGGCTTTTTAAGTTCGTCCGGAAGTATGCGGTAGAGTTCTCTGCCGAGCACTGTAGATTGAATCTGTTTGCCTTTGCATTTAATAAAGCCGCGAGCTTCTAAGTTGTCTATGATAGAGGCGCGTGTGGCGGAAGTTCCTATGCTTCCGTTTTCGCCTTTCTTTTCTTTATCCTTTGCAAGCAGCAACGCTTTTGCTTTTGGATCTGTAACGTATTTTGCAATGCGTGTCATGTCTTCGTTAAGAGATGCTTTTGTGTAGCGAGGAGGAGCCTTTGTTTCTTTAGCCTCCACATCTACCTTTGTGCAGCTGCCGCTATAGTTGCCAGGTTCTATTAAAGAAAGTTCGGATTCAGATTCTTCGTCTTCATCGTCTTTTTTCTTTTCAGGTTTAATAAGCTGAAGGTATCCAGCTGAAAGAACCTTTGTAGAGCTTGCTTTTAAAGACGCATCGTCTATTACCGATTCCAATGTTGTGCGCTGTTTTTTCGCAGGCTGAAGGAATTGCGCAATAAAATACTTGGCAATGGCCAGATAAACATTGCGTTCTTCTTCTGATAATTTTTTAATATCAAATCTTCTGTTCTGCGGAATAATAGCAGTATGTGCAGTAATGTTTTTATCATTAAAAGCATTGCTGTGAAGACTTGTATCTATAGGCAGGCGAGAAAAAACATTGCCTGCCGGATCTTCTTTTAAGTTCTCCAAAACCTGACGAATTGTACCAGCTGATTCTTTAGAAAGGTACTGACAATCAGAACGGTTGTAAGTAATTGCGTTGTGATTATCTCTTAAGCTTTGTGTTATCTCCAAAGTTTTAGATGGGTCGTAGCCAAATTTATTAGAGCAATAAGTCTGAAGCTTTACCAAGTTAAATGGAAGAGGCGGCTGCTCTGAAATATCTTTTCTGCTGATTTTTATATTATTAAGCGAAGCACCTTCTAAAGACTTTGCAATTTCCTGCGCGTAGTCTGCATCAGTTATTTTTCCTTCTTCAAGATTTGGGTCGTCTTTAGCAGCTTCGTATTTGGTTTTAATATTCTTACCATCTACGTTAAGGCTTGGATAAATTGTAAAGTAACCCTGCTTTTCGTGGTTTTCTATAAGCAAATCTCTTGTTACAACAAGGCCCAAAGTAGGTGTCTGAACACGGCCTACTGTAAGCATTTTTACATGGGCGTTGGAAAGAGAGAAATATCTTGAGAAATTATAGCCAACCATAATGTCTGCCACAGAACGCGCGTGTGCAGACCAACCCGAATTTACAAATTCTTTGTTGTCGTTAAGATTTTCAAGAGCATGCTTTAGTGCGCCTTCGGTGGTGTCGCCAGTTGCAAGGCGGTATACAGGGCCCTGATAATTAAACCATTCAAGAATTTCATCGATGAGGTACTGACCTTCATCATCTGGGTCGCCGGCATGGATAACGCAGTCTGCATTTTGAAGAAGGCTGCCTATTAAATTAAGGCGCTCTTCTTTTCCTTCGCCAGGCTTTTTGCCCCAGTTATCAAAGTAGATAGGCAGTGTGCTTAAAGACCACTGCTTGTACTTATAATCGTAGTCTTCCGGCTCTTTTAGCGTAAGCAAATGACCAAAGGCCGAGATTATTGTGTAATCGCCTTTGATTGCATAGCCGTCTTTATTTGTGGCATTTCCAGGAATAGCGGCTGCTATAGCTCTTGCCAGCATAGGTTTTTCTGCGATGATAAGTTTCATAGGGTTATATTATATGATAAAATTCGATGTATGAAAAATATAATTAGGACAAAAGTTGATATTCCCGAGCTGGATTTTTATGTGGGCAACAAAGAGACTCATTTGCTAAGATTTTTTGAGCCCGAACCTGGAGTTTTCATTGCTGAAAGTAAAACGGTAATGGAAATTGCTTTAGACTGCGGCTTTGAGCCAATAAATGTGATTTGCTTTGAAAATAAGCTGGACGATGAAATTTTAAACCGCGTTGGCGACGCTCCAATTTATGTTGTAGATCCTGAAGAATCCGGTAAGCGTTTTGGATATGTACTAACAGGTGGAATCTCTGCGGCTATGAGGCGCAAGGCTCCGGCTGATTTTAAGGAAGTAATAAAAAATGCAAATCGAATTGTAGTGCTTGAAGATGTTGAAAATCCAACAAATTTAGGTGCAATAATGCGCTCTGCGGCAGCACTTGGAATAGACGCTGTACTTCTTTCACCAGCTTGCGTAGATCCTCTTTATAGGCGTGCGCGTAGAGTTAGCGTTGGCACTTCAATGCTTGTGCCTTGGGCCTATGTTTGCGAAACCGAAGCCGAATGGCAAGAAAAAGGCATAGAGCTGCTCAAAGCCGAGGGCTTTACCACTGCAGCAATGGCTTTAAGAGAAGACAATATAAACATAAACGACCCGGTTTTAAAAGGTGCCGAAAAGCTTGCAATTATAATGGGCAACGAAGGAAACGGCCTAACTGAAAAAACTATAAAAGCCTGCGACTATGTGGCTAAAATACCGATGAGAAATGGCGTTGATTCATTAAACGTGGCGGTTGCGGCAGGCATAGCAATGTGGATTCTAATTTAGGGGTATGCAGTATGAAAAA
>JAKSSI010000114.1 GCA_024403175.1 Clostridia bacterium | reverse complement strand
TGTATTGTAGAATACCAAAGCCGCGATAGACGCTTCGGAGGCATCAAATAATGAAACAAAGAGTAATATCTTCGATCATCATGCTCCCGCTTGTAATTTTTGTATATTTAGGAGGCATTCCTTTGCTTTGTGCCACAGTACTTGCTGCAGGTACTGCCATGTACGAATTTTATCATGGCTACGAAGCAATAGGAGTTAAGGCTGATAAGGTTCTTGGCTGGGCTTTACTGGCTCTCTTATTTGGAATAGTCTTCTATGGAGAGTTTTTGCATGCTAAGGCCCTTGTGTATTCACACCTTGTTCTATTATGGGTGTTCCTTACAATTTTTGTTGGTCTTATCATTTCTCTTATTAGACCTGACCACAATATTTTAGATGGTCCAATTACAAGCCTTGGTGTTTTCTACATTGCATTTTTCTTTGTGCATGTAGTTCTCATCGATAGACTCCCACGCTATAACATGCTTATTTGGCTTGTTTTCCTTGCATCTTTTGGATGCGACATCTTTGCTTATTTTTCCGGCTATCTTTTCGGAAAGCATAAGCTTTGCCCAAATATTTCCCCTAAGAAAACTGTAGAAGGCGCCATTGGTGGTGTGCTTGGAAGCTGCATTTTATGTGGTATTTTTAGCATTATTTTCTTTAAGGAAATTCTTATCCATTGCATGATTATCGGCCTTGTAGGAAGCGGTTTTGCAATGGCAGGTGATTTAGTTGCATCTGCATTTAAGCGCAAAATGGGAATCAAAGACTATGGTAATTTAATTCCGGGTCACGGCGGCATTTTAGATAGATTCGATTCTGTTTCATTTGTTGCTCCATTCATTTATTACTACGCAATTATATTTATTAAGCCATGAAGAAATTAAGTATTTTAGGTTCAACAGGTTCTATTGGTACTCAAACTTTAGAGGTTGTTAGAAGACATCCTGAAAGATTTGAAGTTGTAGCACTTGCTTGTGGCCACAATATTGAACTTTTAAAAAAGCAGATTGAAGAATTTAAGCCGAGCTTTGTAGCTGTAGCCGAAGAGTCAGATGCTAAGAATCTTGCTTTGGAATATCCTGATATAAAAGTTGAATTCGGAAGCCTTGGTATTATTAATGCAGCCTCTGAAACAGACTGCACAATGGTAGTAAATGCTCTTATGGGCATGATAGGTTTTAAGCCGACTGTATATGCAATTCAGGCTGGTAAAGACATTGCTCTTGCTAACAAGGAAACTCTTGTTTCTGGTGGCGATGTAGTTATGAAGATGGCTAAGGAAAACAATGTTCAGATTCTTCCAATCGATTCAGAACACTCTGCAATTTTCCAGTGCCTTCAGGGTGCAGGTCCAAATAAGATTAAGAGAATTCTTCTTACAGCATCTGGCGGTCCATTTAGGGGTTATACAAAAGAACAGCTTAAGGATGTTACAGTTGAACAGGCTTTAAAGCATCCAAACTGGTCTATGGGTAGCAAGATTACAATCGATTCTGCGACCCTTATGAACAAGGGACTTGAAGTAATTGAAGCTGCTACACTCTTTGGTGTAAATGCAAATCAGATTCAGGTAGTAGTTCATCCTGAAAGTGCAATTCATTCTGCAATTGAATTTGAAGACGGATCCATAATCGCACAGATTGGTGTTCCAGATATGAAGATTCCAATTGCTTATGCACTTACATATCCAGAAAGGTTAGACGATGTTAGTGTTCCTTTAAATCTTTTCGACCTAGCAACAATGCATTTCGAAAAGCCTGATAGACATACATTTGAATGTCTCGACCTTGCTTATAAAGCAATGGAACATGGTCTTTCATATAGAGTAGTTTTAAATGCTGCAAATGAAATTGCTGTTGAAGCTTTCTTAAAAGGAGAGATTACTTTCCTTCAGATTCCAGAGGTTATCAATAAGGCTTGTGCTCAGCACAGAAGAGTTTGGATTGAAAGCCCTGTTGGAATCCTTGCAGTAGATGACAACACTCGTCAGTTTGCTCGAAGAATCATAGAACAAATTAAGGGGAAGTAAATTTGAGAATTATTGGGATTATAATTGCAATTCTGTGCTTTATGATTTTAATCATTGGGCATGAATTCGGCCACTTCTCTGTGGCAAAATTGCTGGGCATGAGAGTTAATGAATTCTCGCTTGGTATGGGTCCGCTTCTTTTCCAAAAGGAAAAAGGCGAAACTAAATATTCAGTAAGAGCAATTCCTATTGGAGGCTTTTGTGCGCTGGAAGGGGAAGACGGCGACAGTGAAGATCCAAGGGCATTCTCAAAGCAGCCTGCATGGGCTAAGATTTTAGTTCTTGTTGCTGGTGCTTTTATGAATGTTGTTTTAGGTATCATTGTTTTTACTATGGTATTTACAAACACAGGAGTTACTGTACCTAAACTTTCTCAGGTTATGGAAGGAAAGCCTGCTGCAGAAGCTGGTCTTCTTGCCGGAGATACAATTGTAGGTGTTAACGGTGAATACTACGGAGATTTCCAATCCGTTGCATCAGCTATTACAGCATCTAAGGGTGATACTGTTTCCATCACAGTAAAAAGAGATGGTCAGAATAAAACTTTTGAATGCAAAACTTATGTAAATGAATATGGTAATAGAGCCATTGGTATTATGGCAAGTGTTTCTCACAGCTTTGGAGATTGTTTAAAGGCCGGAATTAGAGAAACAGGTGTAGTGGCACTTTCTATTAGAGATTTCTTTACAGGTTTATTTAAAGGCAATGCATCTGTTAATGATGTAAGCGGTATTGTAGGCGTTGTATCTATTGCCGGTGAAGCCGCTGAATACGGCATTATAAACGTTATATATTTAATGGCTATGATTTCTGCCAACTTAGGGTATATGAATCTTCTTCCTATACCTGCACTTGACGGTGGCAGAATTCTTATGACTATCATAAGAGCTATTTTTAAGGATAAAATTTCAGACGAAGCAGAAGGTATGATTCATGCCGCAGGTATGATTTTACTTCTGATTCTTATGGTTTTAATTATGTTTAAGGATACTATTTCACTTTTTAAATAATGAGAAATTCTAAGCAAGTAAAAGTAGGAAATGTTTTAGTTGGTGGCTGCGCACCAGTATCTATTCAGTCTATGACAAATACCGATACTAAGGATGTTGCTGCTACTTTAAATCAAATCAATCAGCTTAAGGATGCGGGTTGCCAGATTATTAGACTGGCTGTTTTAGATATGGAAGCTGCTAAAGCTTTTGGTGAAATCAAAAAGCAGTCTCCGCTACCTATGGTTGCTGATATTCATTTTGATTATAAACTTGCAATTGCTGCTATCGAAGCTGGTGCTGACAAGGTTAGAATTAACCCTGGCAACATCGGTTCTGACGATAAGGTAAGGGCAGTATTAACAAAGGCAAAGGAATATAAGATTCCGATTCGTATTGGTGTAAATTCTGGTTCTTTGGAAAAGAATTTAATTGAAAAGTACGGTGGAGTATGCGCAGAGGCTTTAGTTGAAAGTGCAGAAAACGCTGTTAAATATGCGGAAAGTTTCGGTTTTGAAGATATCGTTGTAAGCCTTAAATCGGCCGATGTAGCTATGAATCATAAGGCTCATAAGCTTCTTTTCGAAAGAATAGAAAATCCGCTTCATATAGGCCTTACAGAGGCCGGAGTAGGTCAGATGGCAGAGATTAAATCTACTGCTGCGCTTGGTGCGCTCTTATTAGACGGCATCGGAGATACTATGCGTATCTCTCTTACCGGCGACCCAGTTCGAGAAGTACTTCTTGCTAAAAAAGTCTTAAAGGCTGTCGGCATAAGAAAGTATGGAATAGATTTTGTTTCTTGCCCAACTTGTGGTCGTACTAAAGTCGATTTACCAACCATTGCCGCTGAAGTTGAAAAGCAGCTTATGCCTATTTCAGATCAGCTTGAAAAGGAAGAAAAATCCTTAAGAGTTGCTGTTATGGGTTGCGCTGTAAATGGCCCTGGGGAAGCTAAAAATGCAGATATTGGCGTTGCTTGCGGCATTGGTGAAGGTTTGATTATTTCCAAAGGTGAAATAATTAAGAAAGTCCCTGAAAATCTTATTACTTCAGAATTGATTAAGATTATTAAGGAAAAATTCTAAAATGTTTGGAAAGAAAAAAGAAGCAGTGTCTAGAATCTTTATATTTGAAGAAATGACACCAGTTAAGGCTGTTCTAACCTTAGCTATTCCAACAATTATTAACCAGCTTGTAAACGTTATTTACAACTTGGCTGATACTTTCTATGTTGGTAGATTAAATAACCCTGCTATGGTAGCAGCAATTTCGCTTGCAGCACCTGTAATGATTATGCTTACAGGTATGGCAAATCTATTCGTAGTAGGTGGATGCGCATTAATTGCAAAAGCGCTTGGTGCAAAAGATATTGATAAGGCAAGACAACTTGCTACACTTTGCCCGCTTATGGCATTTTGTGTAGCATGTGTAATTAGCTTTTTCAGTCTCACTTTTATAGACAATCTTGCATACTATGCTGGTGCTCTTGAAACTAACTTTGTTTACACAAGAGACTATCTATTCTGGGTATTTGGTATGAATGCTATTCCTAGTATGGTAGGTGTTACTCTTGGCGCAGGCTTAAGAGGTCGTGGATATTCTAAGTTTGAAATGGTTGGTATTACTTCTGGTAATATCTTAAATATAATTTTAGACCCTATATTTATCTATTATTTTGGATGGGGAATAGCAGGAGCTGCATGGGCTACAATCCTCTCTTCATTAATTTCTTGTATAGTAATGGGTTATTGGATATGGATTAAAAAAGACACTTATATTGATGCAATTAACAGTAGAGTTGATGCTGTAGATAGTTGGTTTGC
>JAKSSI010000113.1 GCA_024403175.1 Clostridia bacterium | reverse complement strand
GTTGCTACAGACGACGTGCTTCTCGTAATCTAGGAGGCTTTACATGGCAGGCGCAGCAGCAATTCTGGCCAGACTTTGGGAAACATCAGGCTTCTACATGCTCGGCATGGATATCCGCCAGCTTGTAATGATAGTCATTGCATGTGTTCTCTTATACATGGGCCTCGTTAAGAAGTACGAACCACTGCTTCTTGTAGGTATTGCGTTCGGTATGCTTCTTACAAACCTCCCTGGCGCTGAAATTTATCACCCAGAACTCTGGGATGCATACATTGCAGGTCAGCTTGGTTTTACAGAAATCATTCACGAAGGCGGTCTTTTGGACATCTTCTACATCGGTGTTAAATCCGGTCTTTATCCTTCCCTCATTTTCATGGGCGTAGGTGCTATGACAGATTTCGGACCACTGATTGCAAATCCAAAGTCCCTTCTTTTAGGTGCAGCAGCACAGTTCGGTATTTTCGCAGCATTCCTTATGGCTATCGTTTTAGGATTCCCTACAAACGCTGCAGCATCCATCGGTATCATCGGTGGTGCTGATGGTCCAACAGCTATTTGGCTTACAAGTAAACTAGCACCGGACTTCCTTGCACCAATTGCTATCGCAGCATATTCATACATGGCTCTTATTCCACTCATTCAGCCACCTCTTATGAGACTGATGACAACAAAGGAAGAAAGAGAAATCAAGATGGAACAGCTTGCACCAGTAAGCAAGACACAGAAGATTGTATTCCCTATTATGGTTACTATCTTCGTATGTCTCCTTCTCCCATCTGTAGCACCACTTCTTGGTTGCTTAATGCTCGGTAACTTATTCAAAGAATCCGGTCTTACAGATAGACTTTCCGATACAGCACAGAATGCAATGATGAACATCGTAACTATTCTTCTCTCCACATCTGTTGGTGCTACAGCTAGATACGATAGATTCCTCAAGTTCGAAACAATCAAGATTATCGTTCTTGGTCTTATCGCTTTCGAATTTGCTACATTCGGCGGTCTTGTATTCGGTAAGATTATGTGCAAAGTTTCCGGTGGAAAGATCAACCCACTCATTGGTTCCGCAGGCGTATCCGCTGTACCAATGGCAGCAAGAGTTGCACAGAAGGAAGGTCAGAAGGCAAACCCATCCAACTTCCTCCTTATGCACGCTATGGGTCCAAACGTAGCAGGCGTTATCGGTTCTGCAGTTGCAGCTGGTTTCCTCCTTGCTATTTTCGGAGCATAATTTAACAAGCATTTTAAAAGCGCCGGCAGCTTAAAGCTTTCGGCGCCTTTTTATTGATTTTAGAAACGGTGTATTAAATGAGCAATATAAAGTTAATCGCCCTTGATATGGACGACACTCTCCTAAATACAGATAAAGAGCTTTCTGAAAGAAACTATCAAGCTCTTAAAAAAGCTGCTGAGAAAGGCGTTTACATAGTTCCAGCTACAGGCAGACTCTACGATGCCATTCCCGACCCAGTCCGTAATTTAGATTTCATAAAATACGCCATAACAGTAAACGGTTGCAGCATCTACGATGTTGAAAAAACTGAATATCTTTGCAATGTGGCAATGGATATTGAAGAAGCCTATAAGGTAATGGATTATCTTGATACCCTTCCCCTCATCTACGATTGCTACATAGATGGCACAGGTTTTATGACAGCATCTATGTTCTACGATGCAGAAAACTATGTACCAGAACCATTCCTTACTTTAGTAAAGAAGTTCAGACAACCAGTACCAGTATTAAAAGATTTTATACGAGAACACAAAAGACCTGTTCAAAAGATTCAGATGTTTATTCCAAAACCAGAAGACATTAAAGGAATCTTTGCAGATCTTAAAGAGAAATTTCCAAACAATCAAATTACAAGCTCTTTAAAAAACAACATAGAGCTTTGCCACGAGAAAGCAGACAAGGGCTACACCCTTCTTAAGCTAGCCGAAATGCTTGGCATCAAACAAGAAGAAACAATGGCCCTTGGCGATGGCGGAAACGATGTTGGAATGATTTCAAAAGCAGGTTTTGGAGTAGCCATGGAAAATGGGCTCCCAGAACTAAAAGCCGTTGCAAAATATGTTACAGATACCTGCAACAACGACGGTGTTGCAAAGGCAATAGAAAAGTTTGTGTTATAGAAATAAAAAAAGTGACTTCCAAGCGGAGGCCACTTTTTTATTCTATAATTTTTATTGAGTCTAGTGTGTTCCTTCAACGATTTCTATTTCGTTATTTTTAAGAGCATCGATTATTTCTTCTCTATGAGGGCATTTAGAGCCTATACAATGAGAAAGATGAACAATCTCAATGTCGTTTTCCTTAAGGCGTCTCATCTTCTTTAAAAAGCCTGCATCAGTCTTTTTATCGGCATCGCAGCCGCTGCAGTCAAAGAATACAGAGAGCTGAACATCTTCATCTTTATAGCGTTCAAATGCTTTTTCTTTTGCGTTATATACCTTAAAGCAACCTGCTCCAGTACATGTAAGACCTACTTTTCTGCAGGTTAAAATTCCGATTTTTTTCATTTTTTACTTTACGTTCTTACCGAATCTTCTAATCTTTTGAGTTGTAGTCTTTTCAAGAGCTTCTTCAAGAGTTTCGATAATTGTAATGTGCTTGTATCTTGGAATTTTTTCGTTAACCTGCTTTACAGCATTATGAATTGCTTCAACACATTCTTCCTTTGATGGCATATGTCCAAGCTTTTCCTTAAGGTAATCAATGTTTGGAAGAATCTTAGCCTTAACTTCTACAACACCATCCTTTGTTGCAGGAACAACGATGGATTCGCCAACTTCAGGATATTCAGAAAGTCTTGTTTCAAGTTCTTCCGGATAAATGTTCTTACCGTTTTCAGTAACGATAACATTCTTAATTCTGCCCTTAATAAAGAGCGCTCCGTCTTCAGCCATATAGCCTAAATCGCCTGTGCAGAACCAACCATCGCGGAAAACCTTAGCTGTTGCTTCTGGGTCGTTGAAGTAGCCAAGCATAATGTTTTCGCCCTTTGCAATGATTTCACCAACGCCTTCTTCGTTTGGATTATCAATCTTAAGCTGAACACCAGGAATTGCAATACCAGTGGATGCCTTATTAAGATAGAAGTCGTTGTTTCCAGCAAGAAGTGGTGAACATTCTGTAAGGCCATAGCCCTGAAGAGTTCTAATACCAAGTGCAGCAAAATCGTCTACAAGGTAAGTATCAAGATCTGCAGCACCAACAATCATCATTCTCATGTTTCCACCAAGAGTTTTTCTTACCTTGTTCTTGATGATATATCTAATTGGGAATGGGGTCTTTGCAAGAGCTTCAGCAAGTGTTAACTCTTCATAGTACTTCTTGTATCTCTTTGGACAATCAGCTGCAATAGCCTTCTTGATACGCTTATCTAAAAGCTTAAGAAGAGCAGGAACAACTACAAGTACAGTTGGCTTATATTCTGTAATATTTGCAGCAATCTTTGTAAGGCTGTCTGCATAAGTTACTGTTGCACCCTTTGAAAGAATCAAAAGATGGTCGAAAGAGCATTCGTAAGTGTGATGTAGAGGAAGAATAGATAATACCTGATCATCTGGAACAATCTTTACGATGCTTGATGTCTGCCAAATGTTTGTGCAGATATTGTATTGAGAAAGGCATACACCCTTTGAGCTTCCTGTTGTACCAGAAGTAAAGATAAGAATCTGCATCTTATCCTTTGGAATTTCTATAGCATCAACTGATGGCTTATCAATAGGAGCATCGCTCTGAACAATTTCTCTAACTTCTTTAAAGAGAATGTTTATGCACTTTCCATCAGGATCTTCAACAACCTTTTCTGTGCAAGCTGCAACGCATTCTGCCGCATTTATAAAGTTAAGAACGTCTTCTTTTGAAACTTCCTTGTCAATTGGAACTACAACACCAACAGTAGAAGCTGCAAGATAAGAAACAATCCATTCGTAGCAGTTCTTTCCGCAAACAGCGATACGCTTTCCCTGCCATCCCTGATTGATGAAGTAAGTACAAAGACGATAATAGTGATCTGCAAATGTACCGAAGTTAATTAAAGTCTTAGACTTATCAGCATTACGAACTATGAAAGCAGTCTTTTCACCATACTGCTTTGCGCAATTGTTGACTATTTCTCTGTAGTTATTGAATCTTTTCTCGTTATATGTCTTCAAAGTGGATTCTCCTTATCTAGGCGTCACATTCTAAACAGTAAAACCTAACTAAATATACAGTTAAACTAACCGATTATTTTTCATTTCTAAAACAAATTTAGAATCTGAAAAACTCATAATCGGTTATCTGATAACTCATTATATCATAGATTATGCACTTTGTGAAATTAATATTTACACAATAACCATAAATATTTAAAAAATCGAGACTACTTTATGACTTTTGGCTCCAATGATCATTCATAGCAAAAGCTTATTTCGAATCTCTGACTCAATAATTCTAGCATCTAGGTCGCCATACTCATTATCGTAAGTAACAATCAAATTTCGCCACGGAACAATCCCCACCGACTCATAATCCAAATGCTTTCTTGCTTGCCTTTCGCGATAACTAGCCTTATTCATAAGCCCCTCGTGCTCCCAATAAAAAATCTTTCCATCCGCACGCCTTATGGTAAAATCAGGCGCATACTCCACGCCGTTAATAACAATAACCTGCTCATATCTAGTAGGTAATTTATATTCATACAACATCTCAGAAATCGTAAGCTCCGATTTAGATCTAACTTTAAACCCCATTCGAGTAGCATGACGTTTCTCTTCAGGCATAAAATTCGACTTATGATACTCTTGGGTTGCGCAAGAAAGTGCCTCTGGGTCGGACATAGCAC
>JAKSSI010000112.1 GCA_024403175.1 Clostridia bacterium | reverse complement strand
AAGGGCTTCCTTGATACTTACAACACCGAGCTGATTTCCTTCTGCATCGAGAAGTCTAACTTCCTTTGCACGAATCTGCTCATTGATGAGAGCTTCTTTACTAATAGCTTTCTACCTCCGAAAAATAAAAAAAGCGGATGCACAAGCTCCGCTAGTTAAACTAACCAAAAGGTTTGTTTTATGGGCCATGCTAGCTATGCTGCAAGGCGAGAAGCGGATAACTTCTGCTTGAATACCGTAATATAATAAGGCTTAACCGTTGAAAAGTCAAGCCTTTTTGTAAGTTTTTTATTAAATTTCTGTAGAATCTACGAGATTTACATTTGGGAAACGTTCTCTGTAGAAATTCATTGTGAATTGGTTTGCAAGAAGGAGTACTGGTCTTTCAAATCTATCGAATACAAGCATAGATCTGGAATCTACTGTCTTCTTAACATCTTCCACAGGAGTATCCTTAACCCACTTAGCAACTGTAAAGTCTAAACTATTCATTCTAAGTGGTGCATTGTACTCGTTTTCGAGTCTGTACTGGAATACTTCTATCTGTAGCTGACCAACCGCACCGATTACAACTTCGTTATATTCGTTGTGATATACCTGAATGGCTCCTTCCTGAGCCAGCTGATCCACACCTTTGTGGAACTGCTTGGTCTTCATTGTATCCTTTGGAGAAACCATGCAGAAGATTTCTGGGGAGAATGTTGGCAGTGGTTCGAAGAAAATAGGATTCTTTGTTGTGCAAAGAGTATCACCTATCTGGAAGTTTCCTGTATCGTAAATACCGATTACATCGCCCGCATAAGCCCTCTGAACATTTTCTCTTTCGTTAGCCATAAGCTGAGTAGACTGAGCCAGCTTAATAGGCTTTCCTGTACGAGAAAGTGTTACTGTCATACCGTGTTCGTAAACACCGGAGCAGATTCTAAAGAATGCGAGTCTATCTCTATGAGCCGGATTCATATTAGCCTGAATCTTAAATACAAATCCTGAGAAGTTGTCGTCTGAAGGATCTACACTGCCGCCATCTGCAAGCTTTCTTGGGCCTGGGCATGGAGACATAACAAGGAAATGCTTAAGGAAAGCTGTTACACCAAAGTCTGCTAAAGCAGAACCGAAAAATACTGGTGTAAGTTCTCCATTAGAAACGAGCTCCTGATCAAATGGATAGCCTGCACCTTCTAAGAGCTCAAGCTGATCTCTTAAATCCCTTAAGTTATTCTGAGTGATTATTTCCTCAAGTTCTGGGCCGAATACACCTTTATCAGACAGCTTAATAGTAGTCTTTTCTCTATAAAGGTATACTTCGTTTTCAAGAATGTTATACACACCCTGGAAGTTAAGACCGCAGCCAATTGGCCATGTAACAGCTGTTGCTGGAATGCCAAGTACGCTTTCAAGATCTCCCATAAGTTCAAGAGGATCCTTTGCTTCTCTATCTAACTTGTTCATAAAAGTAAAGATAGGAATTCCGCGCATCTTACAAACAGCAAAAAGCTTCTTTGTCTGAGTTTCAATACCCTTTGCTGCGTCGATTACCATTACAGCAGAGTCTACAGAAGTAAGTATTCTGTAAGTATCTTCACCGAAGTCATTGTGACCCGGTGTATCCATAATGGAAATAACCTTTCCGTCAAATTCAAACTGCATTACGGAGCTTGTAACGGAAATACCTCTTTGCTTTTCAATTTCCATCCAGTCGGATGTGGCAAACTTTGAGTTTCTTCTCGCCTTTACAGTACCTGCTTCTCTAATTGCGCCTCCGTGCAAAAGAAGCTTTTCTGTAAGGGTTGTTTTACCAGCGTCTGGGTGAGAAATGATGCCAAATATTCTTCTTTTTTCAAGTTGTTCACGATTATTCATAACCTTGAAATTATAACATATAAATGACTATTTACAAACATAAAATAGATGGAAAATATCTGCAATGATTCCTCAACAGTGCTCTGTGTCGCAATAATACTTGTAATAAAAATAGCGTTCTTTAGATAGAACGCTTTTTTATGAGCCTCTTACAGCTTATTCCATTACTTATCAAATTCTCCGTATTCGCAGCCAACATTCCTGCAGACAACTTCGTCAATAAGCTTACCCTTTCTATAGAGCTTTACAGTCCCCACGCCATTACCACCATTCCATAAACGGGTATGACGGTATTCGCCTGTAGGAGCTTCATACTTTACTAGAAGCATATCCTTCTTTTCACAGGTAATATCAGTAACCATACGGTTATTCCAAGTCTTCTGATCTACATGCCATATGATTTGCGTGTCAGTTTCATGGCATTCAAACTCCGTGCGTGTAAAGGTCCAAAACTTTGAGAAGTTAAACTCGTAGCAGTCTCCTTCGTAGTAAAAAGCAGAAAGAAGTTTTCGCTTAAGCGCAATCGGGCCCACTTTAGGACATCCGCCGCCGATATCAAATACGCTGTTTTCCAGCTTTTTTCCTGTTACTTTACTTACGAGATTATCAGATGACAACCATACCCAAGGTGAAGTAAAATTCTTACCCCAGTTCTTATCAGCATATCCGAAAGACTTTTCAGGAATAACAAGGTATTTTTCGCCGTTCCAAGTTACCGACCCTTCATATTCTGTCTTCATACCTTCCGCATGCCAGAACATCTCAAAAAGCTGAAGTTTTCTAAATAAACTTCCTGCACCATAGCCTACATTAAAGGCTACTTTTTTACTTATCTTAAGATCCCATGACATCTCGCCGTATTCGCAGAGATACTCAGGATGAGCAGAGCTTTCTTCTTTGGTTACAGCAATATGGCCTTTCGTATATGACTCATCTACATAGCAGTCATCTGCAGATACGTAGTATGGAACTTTCATACTTACAGACATCTTATTCCATCCAAAGAATCTATGAAGCTGCGCCTTGCTGTCGCCCCAGGAACCGCCCTTTACCATAAGGTAAGACGGGCGAAGCCCTTTTTCTTTATTCTCCGGCAGCTGACCAAAGACTGGTTCATCTCCGCCTAAAGCTGGATTACAGAGGAAAAACTCAATGAAAAATGCTTTCTCTTCCCCTGTCTTTTCGTGGTAAGCAGTAAATGAATGCCACCACCAGTCGTACCCGCATTTTGCCTGTCCGCCGAAAAGCTGGCATGCATCACGGGAAATATCATGATTACTAAACATTTATATGGCTCCCTCAGATTACTGTCTTTCAAACCACCCACAAAATAATTTAAATTATTCAGCCACTAACTTAAACACTGCTGTGTTTGCATAGGTTAATGGATCGGTGTGCATGAAGAACACGCGGGCGTCTGCTGGAGCGTAGAGCGTTTCCATAATGCGGCCTTCATACGGATGAATGATATTTGCCAGAGGCGCACCTTCCTTAACGTAATCGCCAACCTTAACAAGTGTTTCAAAAATGCCAGACTTTGCAGTCTGAACACTTAGCATATCGGTATCCATTACAACCTTAGATGGCTTTGCCTGGCTGGATGACTGGTACTTTACAATTCCAAGTGAAGAAAGGAATTTCATAACGCTCAGAACTGACTGGCCTGCAGAGTTTCTATCAATTGTAGTTGTAGATGTTGTATAGAAGCTGAAGGCCTGTGTATTCCAAACCTGCCAGTTGTAGTTTAGTGTAGCTGTGTCGTAAGGACGAACATTTCTTACAACTACATAAGGCATTTCAAAGTTAAGAGCTGTTTCAATACGGCTGTAGCCCTCATCCATCATTCTTACATGAGGCATAAATTCGCCTGGCATATAGAAAGATGTAAACTGAATGCCGTAGTCGTAATCCATAATTTCCTTAAACACACCATCGGCAATACGCTGAGTTGTTTCACCGAGGTCGTATCCTGGGAACATTCTATTGATATCTGTATTATCAATAGGCCAGAAGCGCTTCTGAATGTTTATGGAATATGGGTTGCAGCTTGGAATGATTAATACCTTGTGACCCGGAGTAATTCTACCCTCTTCTTCAAGCTGCTTAAACTTTTTAATAAGCTGAGAGCAGCAATACAGCTGCTGAATTTCGTTTCCGCGCATTGTTCCGACAATGCATACACTCTTCTTGCCCTTGCCAAACTCGTAACCTGTAACACGGAAGTTGTCTCTATAGAGGCCTTTAATTTCGTAAATAGTTTTCTTCTTCATTACTTTTCGTAGGCCTCCTTTCTTAAGAGTCTGCCCATAAGAGAGCCTTCATCTACTATAGGATAATCTCTAATAGTAAATAAAATGCCATCTACAGGAGATTTAATATCGTCTAAAACTTTGCCGCTTAATGGATCCACAATTTGACCTATAAGCTGACCCTTCTTAAGTGTCTCCCAGTGCTTAACGCTTGGAACGAAAAGTCCACTGCAGCTTGCGTTGAGATAACTTACATCGTTAGGGTCTTTAGAGATAATAGGCTTTCTAGACTTCTTTGTCTTGCCGTTCCAAATACCAAGCTTGGACATGAGATTTAAAATACCGTCTACAAGCTGATCTCCGTAAGCCTTTGTAATACGCATGCCTACACCCATTTCAACTACAAGGCAAGGTGTGCCGATGTTGTTTAAGCTGTACGCAAATGTAGACTGAAGTACTGTGCTAGCGCCGTGCACCCAAACAAAATCTACGTTTGCCTGCTTTGCAAAAGGAACCAATGTTTCTTCATGAAGTTCGTTAATACGAATCTGAGGAATTTCAGTTAAGTAAATGTTGCTGGCATGAATATCCATAACAAGGTCTGAACCTGCTACATCTTTAATGATTTCAGCAGCAAGATATTCTGTCATATTACCGTCTATATCGCCAGGGAAAAGACGGTTCATATCTAAATCGAATGCAGGGATACCTCTTGTAATAGAATCAATACCAAGAGGATTCATTGCTGGATAAATATCTACAATACCTGTAAGCTTATCCATTTCCTTTTCGATTCTTCTGGACAGCTCAAAGCAAACGTACTGGCCCTCAAGTTCGTCGCCATGAATACCAGTTACAATGCTTATTC
>JAKSSI010000111.1 GCA_024403175.1 Clostridia bacterium | reverse complement strand
CTGCAAACCTTGCCATCTAGGTTAAGTTCGCCAAAACAGGCGATTTTGCCGCAAGCAAGCGATTCGTCATAGTCTTTTACCTTTGCAATATCTGCGCTGATTAACAATGCCAGCGCTATAGGCAAATCAAAATGACTGCCATCTTTTTTTCTATTGGCAGGTGTAAGATTTACAGTAATTTTAGAAGTTGGATAATCAAATCCGCTGTTATTTATGGCAGACTTTATGCGCTCTTTTGATTCCTTAATTGGCTGGTTGGCAAGACCTACCACGCTAAAGCCCGGAAGCCCTGTTTCACAGTCCACCTCTGCCCATGTTTTTTCGCACGACAAACCAAAGAGACTTGCCGTAAGTACTCTTGCATACATTCTAATCCCCTCTCTTTTCCCTTTTGATTAAAACGCGTTCTTTAGATGACGTATATAAACTTCGCCATTTAGGCGCAGTATTTCAACTATGTCAAAAGAAGGCTGCATATTTTTAAGAAAAGGATAACGAAGTAGAAAAAACTGAGCAGTGCGAATAATTCTCTGCCGCTTCTTGTAGTCTACAGCCTGGCATGGAAGACCATATTCTGTGCTGTTTCTAGACTTTACTTCAACAAAAGCCAAAGTAGCAGGCATATGGCTACCACTTTCTGGCGCAAGCCTTGCAATTATATCTATCTCCCCTGTCTTGCAAGAAAAATTGCGATCAACTATTTCGTAGCCATGCTTTTCTAAATAGTAAGCTGCCATATCTTCGGCACCGTCTCCTATTTTTCGTTTTTCAGTTCTATTATCACAATTAATATCTTTTTCCATAGTTACCATATAATACCATAATAGTAAAATATATGTCAATTTATGGCAAACAAAAACGGCGTTCCCGTAAACACCGTTTCTGCCGAGTTCTTACAAATAAAATTTATTTCAATTTTAAGAATAAGCGAATAGATTGTGATAAATGAATTGCTTATAAAAAGAGTATACCCATACAGGTATACTCTGTCAAGCGTTATGAAACAAATAATATCCAAATGTTCATTAATTAGTCGTTTCTTGGATTAATAATTACAATCTCTTCGCTAGCAACTGCTGCTGCAACAAGTTCTTCTACATTTAACTTGCTTTCACTTTCAAGTATTCTTTCAAGCTTAGGCTTTGTAACTGGGTGCTTTGGAAGGAATACTGTGCAGCAGTCTTCATATGGCTGAATGGAAACATCGAATGTTCCGATTTCTTTAGCAATATCCATAATCTGAACCTTATCCATAGCGATAAGTGGTCGCATAATAGGCATTGATACAGTGCTATCTGTAACAACAAGCGCCTCAGCAGTCTGGCTTGCCACCTGACCAAGGCTTTCGCCTGTAATAAGCATCATGCAGTCGTTTTGCTTTGCAATCTGTTCTGCGCAGCGCATCATAAATCTTCTAACAAGAATAGTTGTTTCTTCTTCAGGGCAGTTCTTAACAATCTGTTCCTGAATTGGAAGAAGATTAATAGTGTGCATTCTGATTCTGCCGCAATATGTTGTAAGAATGCTTGCAAGCTCTTTTACCTTTTCTGCAGCACGTTCGGATGTGTACGGATAAGAATGGAAATGAACTGCTTCCATAAGCATTCCGCGGTGAGCCATCATAAATGTTGCAACCGGTGAATCAATACCGCCAGAAAGAAGAATAAGACCTCTTCCGTTTGTACCAAGTGGAAGTCCACCAAATGCCATAATCTTTTGTTCATAAACATAAGCAAAGTTTCTTCTTACGTTTACAAATAAAGATGCATCTGGGTTGTGAACATCTACTGCTAAAACCTTGCAACCCTTAAGAATTGAAGCGCCGATTCTCTTAGCAATCATTGGTGATTCTATAGGGAACATCTTATCTGCACGCTTGCCTTCAACCTTGAAAGTCTTAATACCCTTTCTTTCGATAAGGCCCAGCATAACTTCTGTTGCAACCTTTCCGATTTCATCAATTGCATCGTCTGCTGTCATGTCGGAAATAATAATTTCCTTTGCAGGTGAAATAGATTCAACGCCGAATACTCTGCCCACCTTCTTTAAGATTTCAGCTTCTTCTAATTCAAGAGCTGTTCTTACGAAAATGAGTCCGTCAGTTCTTTCAACCTTAACGCCGTCTAAATCGGATAATACTCTCTTAATACGCTGAACCAACATACGTTCAAAATATGGCTTATTCTGACCCTTAAGCGCTACTTCACCGCATCTTACTATGTAAATGTTTTCGTTTGTGTTAATCATCTTCTGTGGAATGCGCTCCTTAGCGCTCTTTGACTGTCTACTGCAGCTTTAACTTTCTCTGCCACATAATCCATTTGTTCTTTGGTGTTGTCCTCAGAAAAACTGAATCTAATGGCTCCTTCAATTTCATCAGCTTTAAGATTCATTGCTCTTAAAACGTGGCTTCCCTTGCTCTTAGAAGAACAAGCTGATCCTGTTGAAATATATATTTCGTCTTGCTCTAAGGTGTGCAAAAGCACTTCTGCCCTGCAACCCACAAAACTTACATTAAGCACGGATGGTGCTGAATTATCAGGTGTGTTGATTTTGATATTTTCGATGTTTGCAAGAAGTTTTTCCTTTAAGTAGTTCTTAGCCTCTGCCATAGCAGATGCAGCCTTTTGAACATTCATATTGGAAACCGCTGCGCCAAAACCTGCAATACCTGGCATATTTTCTGTACCAGACCTAAAGCCTGATTCTTGGCCGCCACCAAACATAAATACTGGAATATGAAGCCCTTTCTTGATGTATAAAGCACCTATGCCCTTTGGCGCATGCACCTTATGTCCGGAAATGCTTATAATATCTACGCCCATCTTCTTAACGTCTATATCAAGCTTTCCAAAAGACTGAACACAATCTGAATGGAAGATAGGTTTGTTTGGCATCTTAGAAAGCATCTTGCCGATTTCTTCGATTGGGAAGATGGCGCCGCTTTCGTTGTTCACATGCATTATGGAAACAAGAATTGTATCAGGTGTTAATGCCTTTTCAAACTCTTCCATATTGAGAGTTCCATCAGGATTAACTGGTACATAAACCACATCTGCTCCCTGACGCTGAAGTTCTTCAAAACATCTAAGAACTGCAGGGTGTTCTACGGCTGTGGTGATAATTCTCTTACCTTGCTTACATCTAGCCCTGTAAGCCCCGAAAATGGCCGTATTATCGCTTTCGCTACCGCATGAAGTAAAGAATACCTCTTCAGCTTTTGCGCCGATTTTTTTTGCAATTGTATCTCGTGCCGACTTTACAATCTTTTCTGCTGAAAGACCAAGTGTATAGAGAGTAGATGGGTTTCCGAAGTCATCTACAAGAACCTTGTTTACCGCTTCTATAACACAAGGATAAGGTTTTGTTGTGGCACTGTTGTCTAAATATACAAACATCTTTTTCGTAAAATGAGCCCGCATTTCTGCGGGCCCACATTAAGTTCAATACTAGAAATTATTTTGCGTAGTCTATTGCTCTTGTTTCTCTGATTACATTTACCTTAATCTGACCTGGATATTCAAGTTCTGATTCAATCTTCTTTGAAATATCTCTTGCAAGCATAGCCATTGCATCATCGTTAACCTGATCAGGCTTAGCAATGATTCTGATTTCTCTACCTGCCTGAATAGCGTAAGATGTTTCAACACCTGGTGTGGTGTTAGCAATTTCTTCAAGCTTCTGGAGTCTCTTAACGTAAGTATCAAGAGTTTCTCTTCTTGCACCAGGACGAGCTGCGGAAAGAGCATCGGCTGCAGCAACGAGTACTGCTTCTGCACTTTCGAATTCGTAATCACCGTGGTGAGACTTCATGCCGTTAATAACAGCTTCGGATTCCTTGTACTTCTTAAGGATATCCATACCGATATCAACGTGTGTACCCTGTACTTCGTGGTCGATAGCCTTACCAATATCGTGGAATAAACCTGCACGCTGAGCAAGCTTAACGTTGAAACCAAGTTCGCCTGCCATAAGTCCTGCAAGGTGAGCAACTTCGATGGAGTGCTTAAGTACATTCTGGCCGTAGCTTGTTCTGTACTTGAGTCTACCGAGCATCTTGATAAGTTCTGGGTGAGCATTTACAATGCCGAGTTCGAATACTGCAGCTTCACCTTCGTTCTTGATGATCTGGTTTACTTCCTTAGTAGCCTTTTCAACCATTTCTTCAATTCTTGCTGGGTGAATTCTGCCGTCTACGATGAGTCTCTCAAGAGCGATTCTTGCGATTTCTCTTCTTACTGGGTCGAAACCAGAAAGGATAACTGCTTCTGGTGTATCGTCGATGATAAGATCAACACCTGTAGCTGTTTCGATAGCACGGATATTTCTACCTTCTCTACCGATGATTCTACCCTTCATTTCATCGTTTGGAAGAGCTACTACAGAAACTGTTGTTTCAGCAACGTGGTCTGCAGCGCAGCGCTGAATAGCACCTGTGATGATATTCTTTGCTTCTCTGTCGGCTTCTTCCTTAGCCTTAGCTTCGATTTCTTTGATCATTACAGAAGCTTCTCTTCTAACATCTGTTTCGATGTCTGCAAGAAGCTGCTGCTTAGCTTCTTCAGCTGTACAGCCAGAAACTCTTTCGAGTTCTTCAATCTGCTTAGCCTTTAATGCTTCAATATCCTTTTCTTTATCGGAAATAGACTGAAGCTTTCTAGAAATTGTTTCTTCCTTCTTTTCGATGGATTCAAGCTTCTTGTCTACGGATTCTTCTTTCTGGATAATTCTTCTTTCTGACTTTTTTACATCTTCGCGGCGTTCGCGGATGTCGCGCTCAGCGTCAGCTCTGAGTTGGTGAGCTTCTCCCCTTGCCTCAGCAATGGTTTCTCTTCTAATCTGTTCTGCGCGGTTCTCTGCGTCTAGGACAATATTCTTTGCCTGAGTTTCAGCACTACCTACTAACTTTTCAGCAGTACGTTTTCTAATAGCTATACCAATAAGTATTCCCACAAGCAGAGCAACGATTGCAGCAATAATAATATAAAGCATTTCGTTTACTCCTTGTTATAACGTAAATAAATATATATGAAA
>JAKSSI010000110.1 GCA_024403175.1 Clostridia bacterium | reverse complement strand
TCGCCGCAGAACCAATGTTAGAAAAACTGGACCGCATAAAAGTGAAGTACGGGTTGGTGGAGTAAAATAAAGAAATAAAACTCGGCCGAAAGACCGAGTTTTTTATTTCAATTATTCAGCTTTAGCTTTTGTTTTCTTTTCCTTCTTTGGCTCTGCTGGTTCAGGAATTGCATTGTGCTTTATGCAGCAAACCAAGTAGAACTTATAAGCCATTGTGTAAACGATGCTATTTAAAAGAGCTTGTTCATCGTTTTCACGGTTATGTCTTGTAGCATCGAGTTTCTGAAGGAATACCTTTTTTAAGGTTCTTTCAAATCTGCTCTTAAACCACTTATAAGATGATTCCGGAGAATAAGAAGCCTGCTGTACCTTAAATACCCAATCGATATCTTCCAAAGAAAGCACAGACTTTGCCATAGATACAAATATAAATGCGGCAATGTGCTCTCTATAATAAGCCTTCTTAATAGGGTTCTTAACTATGTGCATCTTTACATAGTTGGAAAGCATAGAATCGGTTACTGTAAAACCGAAGTACTTACCAACTGAATCATTTATGTATTTAACAACCTGCTTAAGGTAGAGTCCAACATCCGGAATTTCCGTATATTCAGGTAATTTAAATTCCTCTATAAGGCTGACATCAGCTAATTTTATCTCCATCTTCAAATCCTTTTTTCTAAATCGGTTATTTAATAACTCTTGACAACCAATATCATAACTTTTATACTATTTTTAGTCAATCGGTTATTTAATAACTTAAACTCGTTTTAAAAACCGTTGTATATAGCAGTAATGCTATGCGCTGTATGTTTATAATGAGTCCTGTAGTTCTAATCCTACTTTCTTCTATGGGGCAAAAAACAAATTTAAAAGAGGCACGAAACCAAGGCGTGCCTCTTTTTTATTTTGCATTTTATTTGATTATTACTAGCTTTACGAATGCTGCGATTGCAAGCATTACTGGGTAGAATGCATAGTTTGCAATTTGCAGTTTTAAGCCGTTTGGACCACGCTTTCCTTGGTAGAACCAAGTAAGAATTACTGCTGGTACACAAAGAGATCTAAATGGTAGTGTGTACATGTAATTGCCGATTACAAAGTTTAAGTAAGCGCTAGATGAAAGGTAGAAGGAGAGAATTATCATAAAGACAATCTGCAGAATCTTTGGGTATTTAATCTGGTTTGAAATGTAGAACAACATTACAAACATTACACCGAAAGACCAAAACTCTGCATTTATCATCTTACTAATATGAAATGCGCCCCAACCGTAAACATAAATCGATGCCATCCAGAGTATCAGATTTGCCGTTTTGTCGTAGATGTAGTTAACAATACTGATGGCTATAAAGCCGAGTATTAAAGTAAACATACCATTCTGCGCCTGCGGGTAGAAAAGCTTACCGCCCATAAGAAGGTTGTAAGGAATTTCTGAAATTACGGCAAATAGAAGCAATCTTAAAAAGTATCGTTTCTTACTTGAACTTTGTTCAAAGCCTTCAGTCAGAAGAAAGGCGAAGAGTGGGTAGCAAATCCATGTAAGATAGCTGATCCATTCAAAGCTTTTCGCTGGATGAAGCTTGAAGAAAATCGTAATCGCTAGAATTATGTAGGCGACAATTCTTATTACAAAAGAACTGACGCCACTTTTTAACTTATCGTCTTGATTCATTATAAAATATTGATTCCTGCAGCCTTGCACTTGGACTTTGTTTCATCATCCCAAATTGCAGACTGTACTTCGCCGATGTGAGCGTTGCCCATAAGCAGCATGCAAAGTCTGCTCTGACCAATACCACCACCGATAGTGTAAGGGAGTTCTCCGTTTAAAAGAGCCTTGTGGAAAGGAAGTTCTCTTCTGTCGTTTGCATTGCAAATTGTAAGCTGCTTATCGAGGCTTTCTGGGGAAACTCTAATACCCATAGAAGATACTTCAAGGGACTGACCAAGAATTTCATTCCAGAAGAGGATATCGCAGTTAAGCTGCCAATCGTCGTAGTCCGGAGCACGAAGGTCGTGAGGCTTACCGGATGCTAAAGCTCCACCAATCTGAAGAATGCATGTTGTGTGGTAATCCTTAACATAAGCATGTTCTCTTTCCTTGCTTGTAAGATCTGGATACATATCTTCAAGTTCCTGAGAAGTAATAAAGCTTACGTTTCTATCCTTGTAGCTTAATTCGTAAAGAGCAGGGTACTGAAGACGAAGTTCGAGTTCTGTGTCGCAAATTGCGTAAACAATCTTCTTTACAACGTCCTTAAGGAAATCAATAGTTCTATCTTCAACGTTGATAACCTTTTCCCAGTCCCACTGGTCTACGTATACAGAGTGAATGTTGTCTAAATCTTCATCTCTTCTAATAGCGTTCATGTTTGTGTAGAGTCCGCGGCCTACATAGAAGTTGTATTCCTTTAAAGCCTGACGCTTCCACTTTGCAAGAGACTGTACCACCTGGCAAACTCTGCCGTCTTCTTTAATGTCGAATTCTACTTTTCTTTCAACGCCGTTTAAGTCGTCGTTAAGACCTGTAGATGCTTCAACAAGAAGTGGGGCAGATACTCTGCTTAAGTTTAATGCATCGGAGAGCTTTGCTTCAAATATCTGATGAATTTTTGTAATTGCTTTCTGTGTGTCGTAGGAATCAAGTTTTGCCTTGTATCCTTCAGGAATAATAATTTTGCTCATTTAATTCTCCAATGCTTCAATTGTTGCAATCTGTGCTGCTATTGTGAAAATTTCCATTGCCTTGTAGATTTCATCAAGGCTTGGATAAGAAGGTGCAATTCTAAGATATGCATCGTCTGGGTCCATATGATATGGGTGAGTAGCACCGGCTTCTGTAAGGACTACGCCTGCTTCTTTGCAGAGCTGGTGAATTCTCTTAGCTGTGCCTTTGTTTCCGATGTAAGTTACGAAATAACCTCCGTGCGGCTTAATCCATCTGCCAGCACCTTTGCCTGTGAGGTTCTTGTCTAATGTTTCAAGTACAGCATCAAACTTTGGACGAAGGATTTCTGCATGACCCTGCATAATCTTCTTAACGCCTTCAGCATCCTTTAAGAATCTAACGTGAAGGAGCATATTGATTTTGTCCCAAGAAATTGCCTGAGCCTTTACTTGCTTTTCTGTGAACTTTACGTTTTCTTCGGAAGCTCCGAAGAAGGCGATTCCTGCACCAGCCATAGTAATCTTAGAAGTAGAACCGAACATATAAACCATGTTAGGGTTTCCAGCTTTCTTGCATTCGTCGAGAATGTTAAGAATAGGAATGTCTTCGTAGATTGTGTGAACCATATATGCGTTGTCCCAGAAGATTCTGAAGTCTGGAGCAGCAGGCTTTAATGCTGCAAGCTGCTTTACGCATTCATCGCTGTAGCAACCACCGTATGGGTTGGAGTACTTTGGCACGCACCACATACCCTTAACCTGTGGGTCGTTCTCAACATACTTTCTTACTGCGTCCATGTCTGGACCCCATTCAGTAAGCTCTATGTTGATCATTTCGATTCCGAGGAATTCGCAGATTGTAAAGTGTCTGTCGTATCCTGGAACAGGGCAGAGGAACTTAACTTTTTCTTCTTTTACCCATGGTCTTTCGGAACCGAGCACGCCCTTAAGCATAGCTCTGGAAACGCAGTCGTACATGAATGTAAGAGAAGATGCACCTACAACAATAGTTTCATCTACTGTTGTGCCCATTAAGCTACCAAAGAGTTCTCTTGCTTCTCTGATACCTAAGAGTTCGCCGTAGTTTCTGCAGTCTACGCCATACTTGTCGGTGCAGTTTGTTCTAGAACGAAGTTCGTCGAACATTGGCATGCACATGTCCAGCTGCTGTGGGCAAGGCTTACCGCGGGTCATATTTAAGTTTAATTTTAAATCCTGATTCTTCTTGTACTCCTTAAGGAGCTCTTCTTTCGCAAGCTGAAGTTCTTGCTGTGTCATCTCATTGTATTGTTTCATGGCTTTTTCTCCTTGAAATTTAATAATACTTTATTATAATAAAGTGTATGATAAAAGTAAAGGCAAAAGAGTTCGATTATTACCAACTTTCAGAGTCCGGACAGGCATTTAGAATGATGGCCGATGGCTCTTGTTTTTCTATGGAAAAAGCATGCAGGGTTTTGTCTTTAGACGGCGGATTTGCCATTGAATGCCCTGAAAAGGATAATGAATTCTGGATTAATTATTTTGATTTAAAAACTGATTATGGTGCGTTTATAAACGCTATCGACCCATCCGATGAATTTCTTACTGCTGCGGCCGATTTTGGAAAAGGCGTAAGAATTTTAAGGCAAGACCCGTGGGAAATGCTCATAACCTACATCATTTCTCAGCGCAGAAGTATTCCTTCAATTAAGACTTGTGTAGAGAGAATTTGCAACAAGTGGGGAAAGCCTATTAAAGGTTTTAATGGCTATAATTCTTTCCCAACTCCAAAGCAGCTTTCAAAGGCCACAATGGAAGAACTTTTAGAATGCGGGCTTGGCTATAGAGCTGAATATGTTTGGCTTGCAACTAAGGCTGTTGTGTCTGGGCAACTTGATTTAGACAGCCTTGTTGGTGCATCTTATGAGACTGTAATGAATGCGCTTTTGCCGCTTAAAGGGGGTGGCGTAGAGGTGGCTAATTGCGTGGCACTTTTCGGTTTTCACTGCATTGAGGCTTTTCCTGTTGACGTTTGGATTGCAAGGGTAGAAGAGCAGCACTATGGTGGACACTTCCCGGTGGAGAAATACAACGGATTTGCCGGAATTCTTCAGCAGTATATGTTTCTTGTTTAACATCATATTCAACTTTTTGATAAGTATGAGCATTAATTGGTTGTGGGACTTCTTCATATTGTGTATATTGTTTATTTTCATATTCTACTGGTTGTTGAATTTCTTGTTGAAATAGTTGATAATGAATGGCGTTATGCTCAAATTGATGAAGTTGCTGGCCTTACTAAATATAAATTAAAAATGTATTCTAATTGAATCACAGTAAAACTTTAATCTGCCTTTTCTTACACATTTTTTCTAGGAAGTCCAGAAGGTTGCCTTTTGGTGGGAAGAATGGAAAGAGCAACACTGCT
>JAKSSI010000011.1 GCA_024403175.1 Clostridia bacterium | reverse complement strand
TTATGTGTTCCGCAAGGGGCAATCTGGGGAACCGGTTCTTGGTTGTTGCGAGCCGCAAGGCGATGCAAGAACCCCAGAACCGCTGTGGGCCCCCAGCTTAGCGAGAGCGTGCCCCCTAGGAATCATAAAATGTCTTTTTTAATTATTCAATTCATTGGATAAGCCATAAAAGGCTTTGCAGATAAATCTATTTCACTGTTAAATGGCAAAAGCATTCCATTTGGAAGATTCTCTTTTGAGCTAACACCTATTTTGGTGATGTAGGATAAGTATTTGTCAGAGTAAATAACCGCATTGTCATTTACTGCTTCATTTACAAAGAAACTTTCATATCCCGCTTTCTCATAGAATGAAATCAGGCTGTCTTCTGCAGGAAGAAGCGCTATTCCATCTAGGCCTTTATCTCTGCAGTAATCTTCAATTTCTTTAAGTAATTTTAAACCATTCCCCTTCCCGCGGCTTTGTTCATCAGTGCACATAGCGTATAGATAAACAATATTAAATTCACGACTGTTTATCTTCAGTTTGCACGAAATAAGGTTTGCCATAGACAGCACTTTAGTCTTAGTTTCGTCGAGCAACAAACAGCAAGTTACTTCGTCATCAAAGGCTGTAAAAAAGTCTTCTACGAAGGATTTTGGGTCGCCAAAGGATTTATTCCAAAGAGATGTTATTTGTTCCTTAAATTCAGTATTTTTAGCATCTACAATAGTCATATTACTTTGTCATTGCCTGCTTTACAGCCTTGTGCCAGCCATCTAATTTTTCATTGCGCTGAGCTTCGCTGCATATTGGAACAAAGGCCCCACTAATCTGCCAATTGTTTTGAATTTCTTCCTTGCTATTCCAAAATCCTGTAGCAAGGCCTGCAAGATAAGCCGCACCAAGAGCCGTTGTTTCAATGCACTGAGGGCGCTTAACTTCTGTTCCAATCATATCTGCCTGGAACTGCATAAGGAAATTGTTTGCAGACGCACCGCCGTCTACCTTTAAAGAATGAAGCTTAATGCCACTGTCTTGTTCCATGGCAGCAAGGACATCTGCGGTCTGATAAGCTAAAGATTCAAGTGTTGCACGAATGATATGATATCTGTTGGTACCGCGAGTAATTCCTGTAATAATTCCACGCGCATATGGATCCCAGTATGGAGCACCAAGGCCTACAAATGCAGGCACCATATATACTCCATCTGTATCTTCAACCTTCTTAGCAAGTTCTTCAGAATCCTTAGAGTTTTGGAAGAAATCCATCTCATCTGTAGGCCACTGAATTGCAAAAAAAAAAAAAAAAATAGATCCTTCGAGTGCGTAGTTAACCTTTCCATCTACACCCCATGCAATTGTTGTTACAAGGCCATTTTTGCTAAATACAGGCTTTTCTCCAGTATTCATTAACAGGAAACAGCCTGTGCCGTAAGTGTTCTTTGCAGAGCCTGGGTTATAGCAAGCCTGACCAAAGAGTGCACACTGCTGATCTCCGCCGGCTCCTGAGATTGGAATTTCTCCACAAAATAAAGATGCATCAGCCATACCATAAACTGCAGAGCTTGGCATAGCTTTTGGAAGCATACACTTTGGCACGTTTAATATTTCAAGAATTTCATCATCCCATTCAAGAGTGTTAATGTTAAACATCATTGTACGAGATGCATTTGAATAATCTGTTACATGAATCTTTCCACCAGAAAGCTTCCAAATAAGCCAAGTATCAATAGTACCGAAAAGCAGTTCACCAGCTTCGGCCTTTTCTCTTGCACCTGGCACATTTTCAAGTATCCATCTAAGCTTTGTTCCAGAGAAATATGCGTCTATAAGAAGACCTGTCTTTTCTTTAATCTTATCAGCAAGTCCTTTTGAATTAAGTTCATCGCAGTACTCAGCTGTACGGCGGCACTGCCAGACTATTGCATTAAAAATAGGCTTGCCTGTGGACGTTTCCCAGACAACTGTTGTTTCTCTTTGATTTGTAATACCAATACCTGCTATGTCTTCAGCTTCAGCACCTATGCGCATCATAGCTTCCTTTGCCACACCAATTTGTGTGGACCAAATTTCCATAGCGTCATGTTCTACCCAGCCCGGCTTTGGGAAAATCTGAGTAAATTCTTTCTGAGCCACAGAGGCCATATTGCCCTGCTTATCGAAGAGTATGCATCTGCAGCTTGTGGTGCCCTGATCAAGAGCCATTACAAATTTCTTAGACATTTAAAAGCCTTTCCATTACTGGATTTGTGTTGTCCAAACCCTTTCGCGTTAACTTTAAAACACCATCTGATGTCTGCTCTAACAGATCTTCTTCAAAGAGTCCTGCTAAAACATCTTTATATTCCTGAAGGAAACTGCTATTAAACATTTCCTTATAATCCTTAAGCTTAAAGCCATCGATTAAACGAAGCTTAGTAAAAATAAAATCACCTTTAAGTTCTTCCTCTGTTTGAGGTGTTCCAAGAAGTTCATCAACTGTTCTTTCAAGTCTGTAGCCTTCAATAAAGGAATGAGCACCAAGACCAAATCCTAGATATGGTTGCATGTTCCAGTACTTCAAATTGTGCTTGCATTCATATCCTGGAAGTGCCGCATTTGAAATTTCATAGTGGTGATAACCAGCTGCCTTAAGCATATCAAGAGCATCCTGATACATTTGTCTGTTTTCTTCCCAAGTTGGAAGCTCAACAAGACCATCCTGATATTCCTTGTAAAGAACAGTCTTTTCTTCAAGCTGAAGACTGTAGAAAGAAATATGATTTGGATTCCAAGAAAGAACTTCTTCAAAATCCTTCTTGAAAATTTCTGTAGTCTGCTTTGGAAGACCAAGCATTAAATCAATATTGAAATTTATGTTCTTAGCCTTAATAAGCTTAATTACTTCCCTTACCTTGTCGGCATTATGAACTCTACCAAGCGCTTCAAGTACTGGGTCGTTTAAGGACTGAACACCGATTGAAAGTCTGTTAAAGCCAGCATCTAAAATGCCACTTAGCTTTTCTTCATTTAATGTTTCTGGGTTGCACTCAATGGATATTTCTGCATCCTCTATAACCTCAAAATGGCGCTTTACAGCGTTTATAACTGCATGAAGGGCCTTTATATCAACAAGACTTGGTGTGCCGCCTCCAAAGAAAATCGTATCTACAAAATACTTTTCGGCATACTGGCCAGCAAACTGCTCTATTTCAGCAATAAGCTGAGCAAAATAGCCCAAATCCGGCTCTTGCGCAAAAGAAGTAAAATCACAATACTTGCATTTTTTTAAACAGTATGGTGAATGTATGTATATTCCTAAAGCTTGTTTTTCCATTGTTTGTTTTCCTAGAATCTAAAGTAAATAAACGGATTATATTTTGAGCTGATGCAAATAACTACGCTGACCCCAAATATAGCCAAGTAGAATATGTTTTCTAAAATAAGTGTAGCGCTGTGGTTCTTAAAATTCTTAAACAGCTTTGCCACTGGGAACATGAACACAAGGCCTAAAGGCATATAAAGCATGCCCTGAATGATCGATGTGTTTTCGGCAATTGCAGTCTGAATGTTTGTTGGGCTGTATGTGAACATATTTGTAAGAGCTGTTGCAATACCTGAAAGACTTGTAATGTTAAAGAGCACCCAGCCTATAATTACAATAAACATTGTGTAAATCCAACCGATAAACTTTGGGAGTTTTTCGAGGAGCTTTCCAAGAAGAAGTTTTTCAAGCATTAAGAGAACTCCGTAGTAAAGCCCCCAAAGTACGAAGTTCCAAGAAGCACCATGCCAGAAACCTGTAAGCGCCCAAACCACCATGATATTGAACATCCATCTTGGCTTAGATACTCTATTACCTCCAAGTGGAATGTAGATGTAATCTCTAAACCATGTTGAAAGACTCATGTGCCATCTTCTCCAAAATTCCGTTACACTGCAAGAGATGTAAGGATAGTTAAAGTTTTCAAGGAAGTGGAATCCGAAGATTAAACCAAGACCAATGGCCATATCGGAATATGCTGAGAAGTCGAAGTAAAGCTGAAGTGAATAAGCTACAGCAGCAAGCCACTGCATAGCTGTGCCGTAGATGCTTACATCGCCTGCGTAGATGATATCGGAAACCATAGCCACGCCATTTGCAATAATAGCCTTCTTTGCAAGACCTATAATAAATCTCTTTACGCCTGTTACAACGTCTTCAAAGTTTTCTTTTCTGTTTGTAATTTCGTATTCAACTGTGCTGTATCTTACAATTGGGCCCGCAATAAGCTGTGGGAAGAAGCAAAGATATAAAAGAAGATTTGGAAAATTCTTCTGAACTTTAACATTTCCCCAGTAAAGATCTATTACATAGGACAAAATTTGGAATGTGTAGAAACTGATACCAATAGGCAGTTCTACGTTTCCTATAGTAATTGAGAATCCCAAGTGGTTTAAATTGTTTACAAAGAAATTGATGTACTTAAAGTACAAAAGATTTGCAAGAATCAAAACAGTTGTGATTACAAAGATAAATTTTGAAATGCCCTTTCCTCTAAACTTTTCGATTAAGAGTCCACCAATGTATGCTACAAAGGCAACACACACCATGAGGAATACAAGTTTTGGTTCGCCCCAGGAATAGAAAACCAAAGACGCCAAAAGCAGAACCGCATTTCTGTAGGTTCTGTTTGGAATTATCTTGTACAATACACAAGTTATTGTTAAGAAGAAAAATACAAATGTTAAACTGCTAAATACCATTACTTTATATTGAAAGCGCCAAGTCTGAAGAAATCCGAATTTCCTACAAACAGCACCTTATCTATTTCTTTATCCTTAAGATACTCTTCTAAATTGAAAGTCTTACCAACAAGGCTTTCATAGTTTCTGTTATCAACGCTATAAAGTGTTGTAAAATGGTTTGCTAATAATTTAAGAAGCGGATTGTCAAATGAATCACCTAAGACTAAAATATTGCCTCCGTCGGAGCTTGGATTTTTAATAATAGTCTCACCATTATCCTGACCATAAACCGATCCGTATGTTATACGTTTGCTACGCTGAGCTTCGTCATTTTTAGCGAAGATACTTTCAAGATATCCGTAATCTCCTGCTTTACCACCGTTAAGCCAAACCTCATAATGTGGGAAGTTAAACTTAAATGCAAAGAACTTTTCAGTAAAGGCTGATGCATCAGGCCCTGTTGCTTTAGATCCGCTAACCATACCAATTTGGCTTGTCCACAAAGGTTCTATAGGTTCAAATCCAAACAGCTGGCAGATTTCTCTATATCCCCTGTACGACCCAAGATGATTCCAATGATGATCAACCTTGTAGAAGAAGCGGTCGAACTCAAAGAAGTTTTTAACTTTAAAAATGCCTTTGCGTTCGCTTGGAATATTTATGTGTTCCATAACATAGTCTGAAATACCCATCTTTCTTCCGGTTTCAAATTCTATGTCTGTCTCCTTTTCAACGTAGTACGCATAGTACTCAATATCAGGATGGTTTTCCATTATCTGATTAATGTTTTCTATGCGGTGATTTATGTTATCAATGGACCACTCCAGCTCATTAATGCCGTAAAGAATATGACCATTTCTAACCTTCATTCCGTTGGATAGTTTTACATAGGATGGAAGGAATTCGGTATCTGGAGTTTCCATAAGCCACTTCCACGGATCTTCAGGCTCTATTATTATTTCAGGAATCTCTTCTTCTGAAACTGTGAGTTTAAAACCGAAGACATTTTCTAGCATGTAATTTATAGTGCCAGAAATGCTGTTGTTGTAAAACTCCTTAATCTTTTCCGCAAAAGGAATTTGGTCGGCCAAGGCATCTTCAACGCTGTCTTGAAAAGCGCTATTTAGATAGCTTTCGGTATTCAGTTTTCCAAGTTTGTTTGAATAACGATTTTCGTATTCATTAACATCCTTTGGCTTAAATACAGTTCTACCAGCGCCTATCAAAAGTACAGAACAAACAACCAGTACAAATATTAAATTTATTGCCTTTTGTAGTTTAGTCATCAAATCCTTGGAATACTGGTTTACCTGTATACTGCTTCATTTCTTCTTTGCCTGTAAGTACTCTCATCGCGCCTGCAGCCATGGCTTCTTGTTCTACTTCGCCAGGATAAGTATAAACAGGTGCAATAAATCCGCAGCGTTCTATTATTTCATCTTCAATGCACTTAAAACGCATAAGGCCGCCTGTAAGTACAATGGCATCTACTTTGCCGCACATTACTGTAGCCATAGAGCCTATGGTTTTGCAAATCTGGTAAACCATACCGTCCCATGCACGCTTTGCAGCTTTGTCGCCATTTTGAATTCTTTCCATAACAACATCGGCATCGTTAGTACCAAGAAGTGAAGAGAAACCTCCGCCTATGTTGCACATGTGAACGATTTCGTCTAAGTTCTTATCTTTTGCATAAGCTATAAATTCAGAAATACCTATGCTTCCGATTCTAGATGGTGCATAAGGACCGTCACCATTAGCGCCGCCATTACAGTCCACCATCTTACCATTTTTATGTGCACCTACTGTAATACCACCATCGATGTGACCCACAATAAGGTTTAATTCGTTATATTTCTTGCCTTGATCCTTTGCAAACTTCATTGCCACACCCTTTTGATTTAAGGCATGAGAAGAAGGAATACGATAAACGTCTTTAATACCTGTCATACGGGCAACATCTTCATATTCGTCAAGCATTATTGGGTCGAGCATAAGCATCAGACCACCGTAAAGTTCATGGAGCTTATTTGCAAGCTGAATGCCAAGCATAGAAGAATGCTCTACGCCGCTTTTCATTGCAACAGTATCTGCTACAAGCAGTGGTGTAATTTCATAAACACCGCTGGCAACAGAATAGTGGCCGCCGCCTCTTCCAACTATGGCATCTACGTCTGATAAATCTATGCCTTCCTCCTTAAGAAGCTTAAGTATCAGATCAAAGCGATAGTCGAGTTGCGCATTTATGCAATCAAATTTAGCCAAGTCTTCGGATTTATGAAATACCTTCTTTGTCCAGACATTGGTTTCGTTTTCAAAGAGGCTCAGCTTAGTAGATGTTGAGCCAGGGTTTATAACAAAAATCTTAAAATTCTTCATAACATCTAATTATACTATATATTTGTACATTTTTTGCAAAATAACAAACCAGGGAGACACTCCTGGTTTTTCTGACGCTTAACTTGCGTCCGGTGGGGACGGGTGAGATTATTCTGCCTTTGCCTTGTTAAGGGCTACTGTCATTCTGGAAACCTTTCTGGAAGCAGCATTCTTGTGAATAACGTTCTTTGCTGCAGCCTTCATGAGAGCCTTTTCAGCAAGAACAAGCTTTTCCTGAGCAGTTGCAAAGTCCTTTGCAGCAAGAGCCTTGTAGAAGTTCTTGAGGATAGCCTTAAGAGCGTTCTTTCTTCTTCTGTTCTTTAATGTCTTTGCCTTAATAACAGTGATTCTTTTCTTTGCAGATTTAATGTTAGCCATTTAAAATTTACCCCACTTTCATGACTTTTGCGAACTATTTCGCCGCAAATCTTTTAAAGCATAGTCCTTGAAATTTCAAGCACTTTTTATATTATTTAATACCTTACTTTTCTTCGTCGTACTTAAGAACGGCTGTGAATGCTTCCTGAGGAACTTCAACTGTACCGAATTGACGCATTCTTTTCTTACCTTCCTTTTGCTTTTCAAGCAGCTTCTTCTTTCTTGAAATATCGCCGCCGTAGCACTTAGCAAGTACGTCTTTTCTATATGCACGAACAGTTTCTCTTGCAATTACCTTCTGACCAATTGCAGCCTGGATAGGAACTTCAAACTGATGCATTGGAATTACTTCCTTAAGCTTCTGGCATACAAATCTGCCTCTGTAGAAAGCCTTGGATTCGTGAACAATCATGGAGAATGCGTCAACAAGATCCTTATTAAGAAGTATATCCAGCTTAACCAGCTGACTCTTTTCGTAATGGTCGAATTCGTAATCTAATGAACCGTAGCCTCTAGTCTTAGACTTAAGAGCATCGAAGAAGTCGTAAATAACTTCGTTAAGAGGCATCGTATAGTGTAGACCTACACGCTCTGGTGTAATGTACTCCATATGATCCATAATACCGCGGCGTTCCTGGCAAAGTTCCATAATGTTTCCTACATAATCTTTTGGAACCATAATTGTAGCCTTTACCATAGGTTCTTCAATGTGGTCGTACTTAGTTGGTTCAGGAAGATTTGAAGGGTTTTCAATAAAGTATTCCGAACCATCGTGATTTACAACCTTATAAATTACGGATGGAGATGTTGTAATGATTTCAAGATTGAATTCTCTTTCAAGTCTTTCAACAATGATTTCCATATGAAGAAGACCAAGGAATCCGCATCTAAAACCATAACCAAGGGCCTGAGATGTTTCAGGTTCGAAGATAAATGCGGCATCGTTTACCTGAAGCTTTTCAAGGCAATCCTTTACGTTTTCGTACTTTTCGTCAGGTGTTGGATAAATACCGCAATAAACCATTGGCTGAACCTTCTTATAACCCTTAAGTGGAGTTGTAGTTGGATTTTCAGCAAGTGTAATGGTATCACCTACGCGGGCATCTCTTACCTGCTTAATGGAAGCGCAAATATAACCTACATTTCCTGCAGACAGTTCTGCCACAGGAGTCTGGAATGGTGCATTAACACCAACTTCAGTTACTTCGTACTTCTTTCCTGTATTCATGAGAAGTATAGTATCGCCTGTTTTAAGGCTACCATCTATGATTCTGGTATAAATTACTACACCCTTGTAATTGTCGTAATATGAGTCGAAAATCAGGGCCTTTAAAGGTGCGTTATAGTCTCCTGTTGGCGCAGGCACATTCTTTACGATATCTTCTAAAACATCTTCAATGCCTATGCCCTCTTTTGCGGAAATAAGCGGAGCTTCAGAAGCATCAAGACCAATTACTTCTTCGATTTCTTCTTTTACTTCATCCGGATGGGAAGAAGCCAAATCAATCTTATTTAAAACCGGAAGAATTTCCAGATTTTCATCTAATGCCAAGTATACGTTTGCGAGAGTCTGAGCTTCAACACCCTGTGTGGAGTCTACAACAAGAACTGCACCTTCGCATGCTGCAAGAGATCTAGAAACTTCATAGTTAAAGTCTACATGGCCCGGCGTATCAATTAAGTTAAGAATGTATTCGTTGCCATCCTTTGCATGATAAACAAGTCTTGTAGTCTGAAGTTTAATAGTAATTCCTCTTTCTCTTTCGAGATCCATGTTGTCGAGGAATTGCTCTTTCATATCTCTGTGAGCAACAGTTCCGGTATTCTCAATCAAACGGTCGGCCAAGGTAGACTTGCCGTGGTCGATATGAGCGATGATACTGAAATTTCTTATGAACTGCTGATAATTATTATCCATTTACTTTAAGATTTCCTTAAATTCTTTTGTGCGTGCAACAACGTCTTCTGCGCAGAATACTGCAGAGCCTGCAACTAAAATGTCGACACCTGCTTCGAAAATTTCCTTGCAGTTTGCAAGGCCTACGCCGCCATCAATTTCAATCTTGAAATTGAGATTCTTTTCTTTTCTAATCTTGTCTAATTCTCTAACCTTGTCCATAGCAACTGGAATAAACTTCTGGCCGCCAAAGCCTGGGTTTACAGACATGATAAGAACCATATCTAAATCTTCTAAAACGCATTCAAGACTAGAAACAGGTGTACCAGGGTTAAGAGCTACGCCAGCCTTTACGCCCTTAGACTTAATCTGCTGAATGAGTCTATGAAGATGAACAACTGCTTCCTGATGAACTGTAATGTATTCAGTCTGAGGTGTAACAAAATCATCAATTCTATCTTCCGGATGGAAAATCATAAGATGTACATCAAATGGAAGTTTTGTTTTTCCAACCATGCTCTTTACGATAGGACCGCCGAATGAAATATTAGGAACAAACTTTCCGTCCATAACATCCATGTGGATGATGTCTGCGCCGCCCTCTTCGATAAGGCTTACCTGGCTCTGAAGGTTTGCAAAATCAGCGGATAAAATTGATGGTGCAAGATATGCTTTTCTTTCTGACATTTTTAATACCTATAATCTCTTATTATTCTTAATTGCTGTAAATATATCCAGATACGAATCGTATCGTGTTTTATGAATTTCGCCTTTTTCAAGAGCTTCCCTAATTCTGCAACCTGGCTCTTTAATGTGTCTGCAATCGTTAAATTTGCATTCGCCAAGATAGTTTTCAAATTCAGGGAAAAGACTTGCAAGCTGGCCCTCATCTTCAAGCTCTGCCTCAAAAGAAGTAAAGCCCGGAGTATCGAAAAGGAAGAATCCGTCGCCCTTGAAAAGCTCCGTGTGCCTTGTGGTGTTTTTACCACGCGCAAGTCTATCTGATATTTCGCCGGTAACAGAAGAACCTTCACCGATAAGAAGATTTGTAAGCGTAGATTTGCCGACCCCAGAAGGCCCCGCAAGCGCTACCTGCTTACCCATAATGGCAGCCTTTAATTCTTCAATACCCTTTCCTTCTTTTGCAGAAATAACGAAGAGCTTGTAGATGCCATCGTAAGCCTTTTTAAAATCTTCTATCATTTTTTCTTCTGCTAAATCACCTTTGTTAAGGCAGATTATAAGTTCGGCATTGGCTTTTTCAGCCATTACGCAAAACCTATCAAGCATTAGAAAACTTGGAAGCGGATCTTTTGCTGCAGCCACCAATACAAAGCATTCAACATTGGCTACTGGTGGACGATCGAAGAAATTTCTACGTTCTAAAATCTTGGCCACTGTGCCACTGCCGTCGGCATTGATTTCAAGTTCCACCTTATCTCCGGCAAGCGGAGTAAGACCTTTCTTTCTAAAAACGCCTTTTGCTTTGCATTCGTATATGTTATTGTCGGCCCATACATAATAGAAGCCTGCTATACCTTTTACTATTGTTCCCTGCATTATTTCTGGTGTGCAATAATCTTTATGATTTCTTCAAGAGTAGCAGATTTTTCAATAGTGTAGTCACCGGAACGGAGCTTTTCAGCAAGTCCTAATTCAGTTGCTTTTGCAACAAAGTCACTACCTGATGGAACAAGACCAGCATTAGCCAATGAATCACCGATAGTTTTTCCGCTAGTACCATTTTTGATAGAAATCTTCGCATTGTCACCATCAAATGTTACGACTACTTTATCGGATGTTGTAGTTCCGCCGCCTGTTTCACTTCCTGATGTGTTGCCACCGGAAGTATTTCCGCCAGTGCTGCCGCTATCAGTTTTAGCACCCTTAGAAATTACTAAATCAACCTTTGTTCCTGCTGGAGCAACAGTATCCTTTTCAGGGGTCTGAGAAATTACATAACCACTTGGCATATCATTGCTGTAGCTGTATGTAATCTTACCCATTTCGTAACCGTAATTTTCAAGAAGATTCTTTGCATTAGGACGGTTTGTAGTCTGAGACTTACCTACAACGTTTGGAATCTTTCCATCTTGAAGCCCCTTACTGATAGTAACTCTAACAACAGTGTTTTCCTTAACTACAGTGTTTGGAGATGGACTCTGATTAATAATCTGTCCTTCTGGAACATCGTCGGAGTTAAGTTCCTTTTCTTTTTCAATTGTAATGTTATGAATAGAAGCTGCTTCTGTAGCTTCGTCGAAAGTCATGCCTCTAAAATCCTGAAGATTAAATTCTTTAATCTTATTGGCTGGGTCGAAGAAAGCTTTGTAGAGACCGCCGCTTACAGGAATTGCAATAAGAATTGCTACAATTACTGCGATAACCTTATCTAAAGTAACCTTCTTTTTCTTCGTATTATCGGCATCGCTTGCAGCCTTGTCCTTAGTAATGAAGCTTGGCTTTGGAATAACACCAAACCATTTCTGCTGCTTTAGATTTCTATGTTCTGCACGAATTTCAGCTGGAGTCTTTCCAGCGTCTTTGTTTTCGTCGTCGCCATCTTCTGGTTCTGAAGTCTTTGCAGCCTTATTTGAAAGATTTGTGTACTTAATAAATGAAAGTGCTGTAATAAGCTCTTCGGCAGTATTGAAGCGCTCGTTTGGATCTTTCTTTGTTGCCTTCAAAATAATGTCTTCAACATCTTTTGGAATTGAAGGATTTATACTTGAAGGTGGTGTGATTTCTTCGGAAATGTGCTTTACAGCTACTTCTACAGCTGTTTCGCCATCAAATGGAACTTTACCTGTAACCATTTCGTAGAGCACGATACCAAGAGAATAAATATCTGAACGTTCATCAACACCATTGCCTCTTGCCTGCTCCGGTGAGAAATAATGGATAGAACCCATTACCGCTTCTTGTTCTTTAGATTCGCTTACAAGTGTGTCCTTTGTAACTTCCTTTGCAATACCAAAGTCTGCAATTTTAGCTACATCATCTCTTGAAATAAGCACATTATGAGGCTTTACATCTCTATGGATAAGATTGTGCTTATGAGCTGTAGAAAGCGCCATTGCAATCTGTCTTGCAATATTTGCCGCACGGCGTGCATCCAAACTGCCTTCTGTCTTAATAATTTCAGAAAGTGGCATACCTTCTACAAGTTCCATAACTATGAAGTAGATGTTGCCTTCTCTACCTACATCGTAAACGTTAACAATGTTAGGGTCGACAATGCTGGCTGCCAGCTGAGACTCTCTTCTAAAGCTGTCTATGAAGTGATTGTCCTTTGTATATTCAGGACGCAGAATTTTTACAGCTACAAATCTGTTCAGAACCATATCATGAGCTCTGAAGACTACTGACATTCCGCCTTCACCAATTTTTTCTTTTAGGTCGTACCTATTTGCTAATATTCTGCTAGCCATAATTACTGAATCCTAATACATACAACTGAGATATTGTCGTTTCCGCCATGATTGTTAGCAGCATCTACAAGATCCTTAGATAAGGAATGCATTGCAACTGTTGAAGATGCCATTGCTGCCATCTTTTCATCTTCAACTTCACCATAGAGACCATCGGAACACATAATGATGGTATCTCCTGGGTAAACTGCAAAAGCAAAGAAATCAGGGCGAACATCCATTTCGCCACCAATTGCTCTTGTAATCATATTTTTATCAGTTCGTTCTTCTGCCTGCTGAGGAGTGATAAGGCCTTTATCCACCATTTCCTGAACCAGTGTGTGGTCTTTGGTAACCTGGCGAATAACACCATCTCTTACAAGATAAGCTCTTGAATCTCCAACGTTTATGACATAAGCCATCTGATTTCTTAAATAACAAAGCACCGCTGTTGTTGCCATACCGCGGTTATTGTTTTCAGAAATTGACTTTTTGAACACTCAGTCATTTGCTCCCTTAAATAATTGGAGCAAACATTCCTTAAGCTCCA
>JAKSSI010000109.1 GCA_024403175.1 Clostridia bacterium | reverse complement strand
ATGTCCATATGCAACAGAAGAATGCCACAACGGTACACCACAGCTCGAAGAGCTTTCACCAGGCCACTTTGTTGCATGCAAGAAGGTTAGAGAACTTAACAACCTTTAATAAAAAGATTAATCGGCAAGGCGAAAGCTTTGCCGATTTTTTTATTGATTTTTTGATATAATAAAATATCAATATTTTTTAGAGGTGACAAAATGAACTTTAACATTAATGATCCCATTTTGTTTGTTCTGGCTGGAGTATTAGTACTCTTAGTATTGGCGCAGTCAATATTCTTCCTTGTAAGAGCTTGGAAACAAGGTCTTAAGATAGGAATGGATCCAAACAAACTAAAAAAAGTTGCAGTAACAGCAGCAATTTTTACAATTGCTCCAGCTATTGCCATTGTAATCAGTGTAATTACACTTTCCAAAGATTTAGGTCTTCCGCTTCCATGGCTTAGATTGTCAGTAGTAGGTTCTCTTTCTTATGAAACTGTAGCTGCTACTAATGCAGAAAGCGCTATGGGCTTGGCTTTTGGTCAGGTTGCAAATCTTACAGCATCTCAGTACGTTACTATTGCTTGCGTAATGACTGTTTCAATTCTTGTAGGTCTTTGGCATGTACCACTTATCGGCAAAAAACTATTAAACGGTGTTATTAAGCTCGAAAAGAGAGATAAAAAATGGGCTGAAATATTCCAGGCATCTATGTTTATCGGTATGATTTCTGCATTTGTCGGCTATGTATTTAGCGATGTTGCAAAGATTACAAATGGCGATGCTTCTGGTTTTATTCCAGTTTGCGTATTCTTTATTTCTGCAATAGTAATGGGTGTTTGCGGCCTTCTTATGAATAAGACAGGTAAGCGTTGGATTTCAGACTATGCTCTTCCAATCAGTCTTATCGTAGGAATGCTTTGCGCAATTCCTGTTACAGCGTGGCTTGGTTAAGGAGGTGGCGAAATGAAAAAAGAAATGTCTTACATGAATTCAGTTCATCGCTACGGTGCCATCTGGAACTTTATCGTAATGATTGGCCTTCTTGCATTCCCAATTATCGTTGCTGTTCTTTACAAGGCAATGCCTGATTGGCATGGTTTTGTACTTGGCCTTATTGCTACAGCTCCTATGTACTGGGCTGTATCCGTTGTAGAAGTATTTACTTATGTACCAATGCTTGGCGCTGGTGGTTCGTATATTTCCTTCGTAACAGGTAATATTTCTAACTTAAAGCTTCCTGTAGCACTCAATGCATTAGAACAGGCCAACGTAAAAGCAAGCTCCGAAGAAGGAGAAATTATTTCTACTATAGCAATTAGTATTTCCAGTGTGGTTACTACACTTATCATCATTGTTGGTGTAATTCTTATTAAGCCTCTTACACCAGTACTTAATGCGCCAATACTAGAACCTGCATTTGCGCAGATGGTTCCTGCACTTTTCGGCGGCCTTGGCGTAGTATTTATTTCAAAGAACGTAAAGATTTCCATCGTTCCATTAATTCTCATGCTAATACTGTTCATTACAGTACCAGCCCTTAATACTTCAACAGTAGGTATTATGGTACCAGTTGGCGTACTCTTTACTATGGGAATGTCTAGAATTATGTATAAGAAGGGAATGCTCTAAAATGATAGTTAAAATTATTCTCGCTTTAATAGTAGTTCTTCTTGTTGTAATTATTGCAAGAACTCTAGCATTTAAGCCTAAAGCAAAAGAAGCAAAAACTTTCGAAGAGGTAAGCTTTAATAAGGATGCCGCAATCGATGCTCTGGCGCAGCTTGTTCGCTGTAAAACAGTTTCCGATTACGACCCATCCAAAGAAGACAATGCAGAATTTGAAAAGCTTATCAATCTTCTTCCAAACCTTTATCCAAATGTTTTTAAAACATGTAGCTTTGCTAAACTTCCAGACAGAGGACTTCTATTCTGCTGGAAAGGTACTAACAAAGAAAAGGCCGACCCTGCAGTGCTTATGGCTCACTATGATGTAGTTCCAGTTGAAGAAGAAAACTGGAAGAAGCCTGCATTCGAAGCAATCATCGAAGATGGCGTTATGTGGGGCAGAGGAACTTTAGATACTAAGGTTACATTCAACGGCATTTTATCTGCAGCTGAAAATCTTATCGCTCAGGGCTTTACACCAAAGGATGATATTTACTTTGCATTTTCCGGCGGCGAAGAAGTAAATGGGCCAGGTGCTGAAAGAATAGTAGCATGGTTTGAAGAACACGGAATTACTCCATCTATGGTAGTAGATGAGGGCGGCGCCGTAGTAGAAGGCGTTTTCCCTGGAGTAAAGGGTCAGTGCGGACTTATCGGTATAGCAGAAAAAGGTCTTATGAATCTTCAGTTTGACACTGTATCCGATGGTGGACATGCATCTGCTCCAGCACCTCATACACCGGTAGGAAAACTTTCTGCAGCTTGCGTCAAGTTAGAAAACAAGCCATTCAAGAGACATTTTACAAAGCCTGTACTTGCTATGTTTGATACACTTGGCAGACATTCAAGCTTTGTTTATAGAATGATATTTGCAAACCTTTGGCTCTTTGGCGGTGTGCTTGATATGATTTGCAAGAAGAGTGGTGGAGAACTCAATGCTCTTGTAAGAACTACAGTAGCATTCACTCAAATGAATGGATCTAAGGCTCCAAATGTAATTCCACCATCAGCATCAATGGTTGCGAATATGAGATTAAATCCTGAAGATTCTGTGGCAGGTGCTATAGATTATGTTAAGAATGTAATCGCAGATGACAGTATTACCCTTACAGCCACATCTTCTATGGAACCATCTCCAATCTCAAGAATTGATTGTGAGGGCTGGGAAAGAGTTGTTAATGCGGTTGAAGGTACATGGAAGGGTTGCATTGTTTCTCCATACCTTATGGTTCAGTGTTCGGACAGCCGCCATTACGGAAAAATCTCCGATAAGGTTTATAGATTCTCTGCTATGGATTTAACAGCGGAAGAACGCCACACAATTCACGGAAACAACGAAAGAATTAGACTTGAAACAGCGCACAGAGCTGTAGAATTCTTTATTAGAATAATGAAGCAGTGCTAGAAAGGATTAGTTATGCAGTTTATTAAAACATCTACAGATGGCCATGTTGGTATTATCACAATGAGCCATGCTCCAATTAATGTTCTTACATTTGATATGCTCGACGAAATATCTGAGGCTCTTGCTGAATTTGGCAAAGATCAGAGTATTTGGTGCATAGTTCTTCACAGCGACCAAAAGATTTTTGCTGCAGGTGTAGATCTTAAGAATCTTCAGGTTTGCGACGGCGATGGCAACTACAAAACATCCGCAAGAATCCAGAAAGTATTTAGAGAACTTGAAACTTTCAAACATCCTGTAATTTGTGCTGTTCATGGTAACTGCATGGGCGGAGGTATGGAAATGGCGCTCTCTTGCGACCTTAGAGTTTTCGACCCAAAGGTTAAAGCTGCATTTACAGAATGCGGTCTTGGAATCTGCACAGGCGCAGGTGGATCTCAGCGTCTTACAAAGCTTGTTGGTGCAGGTAAGGCAAAGAGACTTATCTATACAGGCGAACTCTTAAGCGCTACAACTGCATTTGATCTTGGAATCTGTGAATATATTTCCGAAGAAGGAAAGGTATTTGAAAAGGCAATGGAAATTGCGCAGATTATTTGCACTAAGGGGCCTCTTGGCGTAACATGTGCAAAGGATTGCATTGAATATGCTGCTCTTCACGAATTAACAGATGGTCTTGAATACGAAAACCGTGCAGTATCAGCATTGTTTGCAACAGAAGACAAGAAGGAAGGTATTGCAGCTTTCTTTGAAAAGCGCAAGCCAGAATTTAAGAATCAGTAATAATAGTTTCTTCGGAAGCAGCCTCAATACAACTTGCTTTGTTTTTATTGCAATTAAAAAAGACATTTTATGTTTTCCGTAAGGACAAATCGGGGATACCGGTTCTTGGTTGTTGCGAGCGTTTTCGCGAAGCAAGAACCCCAGAACCGCTGTTGGGGTCCCCGCTTAGCGCAAGCGTGTCCTCTAGGAAATATAAAATGTCTTTTTGATTTATTTACTAATCTTTTTTTTACGATAAATAAAGTAACTTACGCAAAGAATGATTTGAAAAGCGGTGCTGCATGGTGTTGCAAGCCCCATCTTAAAGAGTGAAACAGGAACCTGCTTACTCATAAAGTATGAAACCGGAATTCTAATACCAAAAGCACTTAAAACACCCTGTGTCATAACAAATGCGGTTGCACCACATCCATTAAAGTAACCAACAAAGCAGAACATAAAGCTTGTAAGAAGAACATCAATGGCATAGGCTTTTAAGTATTCCCAACCTGCAAGAATAACTTCTGGGTCGTTGCTGAATATTCCAGTAAGAATATCTCCGCGAATAAATGAGAATGCAGCAATAAAAATTGCAATGCCAAATGATACGGAAATGGCATACATAAGTCCTTTATCTGCACGTTCAGGCTTCTTAGCACCAAGGTTCTGCGCAACATATGCGGCAAGAGCCTGTGCAAAAGAGGAAGGAACAAGCATAATAAATGCACAAACCTTTTCTGCTACGCCAAGTCCTGCTGAGAAAATTAATCCAACAGTATTTACGAGAGAAATAATTACCAAGAAGGAGAGAGAAACCATAACGCTCTGAATAGCAATTGGCGACCCAAGTTTGACGCTTCTGATAATAATAGATTTTGTTCCTTTGAAAGAGTCCTTGCCAAATTCAAATGGCAGGCCTCTTCTTTTTATTATGAAGATGCAGATTATAACAGAAAGTCCCTGAGCCATAATTGTGGCAAGCGCTGCACCTGTTGTACCCATCTGAAAACCGGCTACGAAAAGAAGATCTCCTGCAATGTTGAATACAGTTGCGATTGCTACTGCCATTAGTGGTGTTTTTGAGTCTCCAATGCCCTTAAACACGCTTCCTAAGAGATTATATGCGGCAATGAATAAATATCCCAAACCGCACACTCTGATGTATGAAACGGTCCTAAAAAAGGCTTCTTCAGGGGCGTTCATAAGCGTGCAAATCTGATGAGGAAGCAATGTGCAAATTAAGGTAATTAGTACTCCTAGTACTGCAAAGATTTCTATTCCAGCACCTATGGC
>JAKSSI010000108.1 GCA_024403175.1 Clostridia bacterium | reverse complement strand
GGTTGTATTTGGAGAAGGAACTCCTGCAGATGTTATCGAAAAAGCAGAAACACTTCGTTCTGAATTCTCTGTAGGTATTAGCGGAACAGTAAGAGAAAGAGAAAGCAAGAATCCTGATATGCCAACAGGAAATATCGAAATCATTGCTGACACACTTTCCATCTACGCTAAGTCTGAAACACCTCCAATCTACATTAAGGATGACGACAATGTAGCAGGCGACTTAAGACTTAAGTACAGATACCTTGATTTAAGAAAACCAATTATGCAGAACACATTAGCTTTTAGAAGCAAGATGTGCAATGTAATTAGAAACTTCTATTTCAACAACGGATTTATCGAAGTTGAAACTCCAGTACTTGCAAAGCCTACACCAGAAGGTGCAAGAGACTACCTTGTTCCATCAAGAGTAAACCCTGGAATGTTCTACGCTCTTCCACAGAGCCCACAGCAGTTTAAGCAGCTGCTTATGATTGGCGGAACAGATAGATACTTCCAGATTGCAAAGTGCTATAGAGATGAAGACTTAAGAGCAGACCGTCAGCCAGAATTTACTCAGGTTGACCTTGAAATGTCCTTCGTAGATCAGGACGACATTATCAGCATTCAGGAACAGTTCCTTAAGGTTCTCTTTAAGGAAATGAAGGGCATAGATTTAGAGCTTCCACTTCCAAGACTTTCTTGGGACGAAGCAATGAACAGATTCGGTTCTGATAAGCCAGACTTAAGATTCGGATTTGAACTTGTAGATCTTGCAGATGTTTGTGGAAACAGCGAATTCGTTGTATTCAACAGCGCTCTTGAAAATGGCGGCAAGGTAATGGGTATCAATATCAACGGTGGCTCTGCTAAGTTCAGCAGAAAGGATATTGATAAGCTTACAGAAGCTGTTAAGTCCTACAAGGCTAAGGGCATGGTATGGATTAGAAAGGAAGAAGGAGAAATCAAGTCTTCCGTTGGCAAGTTCTTCGATCAGGAAGCTCTTGGCAAGATCTGCGATAAGATGGGCGCTCAGGTTGGCGACTTAATTCTCATCGTTGCAGACAAGAAGGAAGTTGTTTGGGCATCTCTTGGATTCTTAAGAAGAGATATTGCTTCCAAGCTTGGTCTTCTTGATCCTAACGAATATAAGCTTCTTTGGGTTGTTGACTTCCCAATGTTTGAGTGGTCAGACGAAGAAAACAGATTTATGGCAATGCATCATCCGTTTACTTCTCCAAAGAAAGAACATCTCAAGTATCTTGAAAGCGGCGAGCTTGATAAGATTTACGCAGATGCTTACGACATTGTTATCAATGGTTATGAAGCAGGTGGTGGATCTATCAGAATTCACGACAGCGAACTTCAGAACAAGATCTTCGAAGTTCTCCAGCTTACACCAGAAGAAATCAAAACAAGATTCGGTTTCTTCATTGATGCATTTAAGTACGGTGCACCACCACATGGCGGCTTAGCATTTGGTCTTGATAGACTGTGCATGCTCCTTGTTGGTACAGATGATATCAGACAGGTTATTGCATTCCCTAAGAACCAGAACGCTCAGTGCGTAATGTCTGAAGCACCAACAACTGTTAACCAGAAAGATTTAGACATTCTCTCAATTGCAGTAAGCTTAAAAGAATAATGGCTATGGATCTTTATAACAAGTTAGACAGTTACGTTAAAGAACATGTAAACGAACACAGATATGCACATACACTTGGTGTGGTAGAAGCAGCAGTACATTATGCAGAGCGCTTCGGTGCCGATGTGGAAAAAGCGAGAATCGCTGCAATTTTCCACGATGCTTGCAAGAGTAACGGCCCATTAGAACACGGCCCTGCAGCTGCACTGCTTATTCAAAAGAAATTCGGCGTTTATGATGAAGACATTATAAATGCTATAAAATACCACACTGTAGGCAGAGCAAACATGAGCATACTCGAAAGAGTTGTTAAATGCGCAGACTTAACTGATAAGACAAGAGATTATCCAACAGTTGAGTATTTCAGAAAAAGACTTAATGAAGATGATGACATTAATCCAGTCTTTTTAGAAATGATGCTCGAATGCAAAGAAATCGTTGAAGAACGCGGCCAGCAGTTCTCAAAGACTTCTATGGAGTGCATTGAGTGGCTTAAGAAAGAAATATCAAGGAGTACTATGGACAACAAAGAATTAGCACTGAAGGTTGCAGGCATTGCAGATGATAAGAAGGCTCAGCACATTCTTATTATCGACATTGCTGAAAAATCTGGATTTGCAGATTACTTCATACTTGCAACAGCATCCTCTTACAGACAGATTGATGCTCTTGCAGATGAAATCGAAGATAAACTTGCAGAAGACGGTTTACTTGTAAAGCATATTGAAGGTCAGGGAGAATCCGGTTGGGTTCTTATGGACTATGGCGATATCATCGTAAATCTCTTCTCCGAAGAACAAAGAAGTCGTTATTCCATCGAAAAGGTGTGGGGTGATTGTGATAGAGTAGAATTCACACCTAGTCAAAACTAGCGAAAGGATAGATCATGAAAGAACAGTATAATTTCAAAGAGATTGAAACAAAATGGCAAAGCTACTGGGCTGACAAGAACATGTTCCATGTAGAAGAAGATGAAACAAAGAAGAAGTACTATTGCCTCGAAATGTTCCCATATCCAAGTGGAAAGCTTCACATGGGTCATGTTAGAAACTATTCCATTGGCGACGTAGTAGCAAGATTTAAGACAATGAATGGCTACAACGTTCTTCACCCAATCGGATTTGACTCTTTCGGTCTTCCTGCTGAAAACGCTGCTATTAAGCACGGTACACATCCTGCAGTATGGACATCTTCTAACATTGCAGAAATGGAAAGCCAGCTTAGACAGCTTGGTTTCTCCTATGACTGGGATAGAGAAGTTTGCACATACAAAGAAGAATACTACAAGTGGATGCAGTGGATCTTCATTGAATTCTATAAGAAGGGCCTTGCATACAAGAAGGAAAACCCAGTTAACTGGTGCCCATCTTGCGCTACAGTACTTGCAAACGAACAGGTTGTAGATGGTAAGTGCGAACGTTGCGATTCCGTTGTAACAAAGAAGAATCTTTCTCAGTGGTATCTTAAGATTACAGATTACGCAGACAGACTTCTTACAGATATTGATAGACTTGAAGGCTGGCCTGAAAAGGTTAAGCTCATGCAGAAGAACTGGATTGGTAAGTCCACAGGTTATGAAGTAACATTCAAGCTTAAGGACGGCGATCTTCCAATGACAGTATTCACAACACGCGAAGATACTATCTACGGTGTAAGCTTTATGGTAATTTCACCAGAAGATCCTTATGTAGATGACCTTATTAAGGGTCGTCCTGAAGAAGCTGCTTGCAGAGAATACATGGAACAAGCTAAGAGACAGTCTGATATTGAAAGAACATCTACAAGCAAGGAAAAGACAGGTCAGTTTACAGGAAGATATGTTATCAACCCTGCAAACGGACAGGAAGTTCCACTTTACCTTGCTGACTATGTACTCATGGGTTATGGTACAGGTATTGTTATGGGTGTACCTGCACACGACCAGAGAGACTTCGACTTTGCTAAGAAGTTTGGTCTTCCAATTGTTCCAGTAGTAGATTGCGGCGACGGTATTGACTACGCTAACATGACAGAAGCTGCAGCTGCTGAAGGTACAATGATGAACTCCGGCGAATTCAACGGTCTTAACAACATTAAGGCTATTGAAGTTATCGGAGACAGTTTCGTAGATAAGGGAATCGGCAAGAAGACAACAAACTTCAAGCTTAGAGACTGGCTTATTTCTAGACAGAGATATTGGGGTTGTCCAATTCCAATGATCTACTGCGAAGACTGCGGTTGGCAGGCAGAAAAGGAAGAAAACCTTCCAATCATTCTTCCAACAGACGTAGAATTCACAGGTAAGGGTGAATCTCCAATCGCTACATCTAAGACATTCATTGACACAACTTGCCCATGCTGCGGTAAGCCTGCAAAGAGAGAAGTAGATACAATGGATACATTCCTTGACTCTTCTTGGTACTTCTTAAGATATGCAGATGCTAGAAACGATAAGATGGCATTCGATCCTAAGAAGGCAGCATACTGGATGGATGTAGACCAGTACATCGGTGGTGTAGAACACGCAATTCTTCACTTACTTTATTCTAGATTCTTCACAAAAGTTTTATATGATTTAGGACTTGTAAACGTAGACGAACCATTCAAGAATCTCCTTACACAGGGTATGGTACTTAAAGATGGTTCTAAGATGTCTAAGTCTGTAGGCAACGTTGTAAGCCCTGAAGAAATTATTGCAAAGTACGGTGCTGATACTGCAAGACTCTTCATTCTCTTTGCAGCTCCACCTGAAAAGGAACTTGAATGGTCCGATACAGGTGTTGAAGGTTCTTACAGATTTATCAACCGTGTATATCGTCTTGTTTATGAAATGGCAGAAGAAACAAAGGGAATTCCTACTGCTTATAAGATTGAAACAAAGGACGACAAGCAGCTGGCTTATGTATTAAACAGCACAGTTAAGAAAGTTACTGAAGACATCAATAACAGATTTAACTTCAACACTGCTATTTCCGCTATCATGGAACTTGTTAACGAAATGTATCGTTACAAGGAACTTGAAGATGTAAATATGGGTCTTTTAAGAGATGCAACAGAAAAGCTTGTTCTTCTCTTCAGCCCATTTGTACCACACGTTGCTGAAGAAATGTGGGAAGGCCTCGGCATGGAAGCTCAGCTTTACACAGCAGCATGGCCAACATACGATGAAAAGGCAATGGTTAAGGATTCCGTAGAAATCGTAATTCAGCTCAACGGCAAGGTAAGAGAAAAGATGGAAGTTCCAACAGGACTTTCTAAGGAAGATTTCGAAAAGCTCTGCATGGCCGATGAAAAGGTTGTAAAGCTTCTCGAAGGTAAGAATGTAGTTAAGGTTATTGCTGTCCCTGGTAAACTGCTTAATGTAGTTATTAAGGGGTAATAAATGGCGAGAAAAATAAGTAATAAAAAGGTAGACTTAAAGGCGCCTTCTAAGTCTAATACTAAGAAGCGCAAACCGGTTCCTAAAAAGCTTAAAGTTATTCCGCTTGGTGGCCTTCACGAAATTGGAAAAAATATGACTCTGCTGGAGTTTGGA
>JAKSSI010000107.1 GCA_024403175.1 Clostridia bacterium | reverse complement strand
AATTCAGTTCTAATGACCCATTTTGGGATAAAGAATTGCTTCTGCCAAGATTTATACATCTTGCTTACATTGCATACACGCTCCTTCCAAGCATCGAAGATATTTGCAGCGGAAGGCTTCCTGCGCTGTACAAAGATAGAGTCAGAGACGTATTTAAGCAAGCTATAGCATACTACGCTAAAGAGGAAAGTGATATGTTCTATAATTCTGGCTCGGGTCTTTCCAAGTCTGCTGAATATTTAGAAAGGATGAACGATGAAGATTAATTACTTATATGGGTTTGTGTATACTAGGAAAGACTCTAACCCTAAATTGCCTAGTACAAGCCAAGATTTAGTTATAGTAGTTGTTCCTGATGATTTTGAAGGAGCCATCATAAGAGAATTTGATGAAAACAATCTTCCTGAAAATATGTATAAGTTGAAAGTCAAGGACATGGGCCAGCTTGCACCTTCAAACAGACCTCGTCTTCACTGGTATTTAACTCCGTACCCTGAAACGGAGTGCGACTATGTCAACGGAGGAAACTATTGTGAGGTTCACGATTCTAGAATGCATGAGTATGTTCACTCTAACATAAGCATATTCCCTATCCACGATGATAGACACAGCAATTATCGAAAATAAGAAAAGTAGACACATAAACTGTGTCTACTTTTTCATTTCCATAAATAAAACTATCCATCTTACGATTACTAATATTATGCCTATTCCAAGGAGCAGATAGAGAGGTTTTTTATTTTGCTCAATCTTCTTTTTCTTCTTTCTGGCAATTTGGCTTAGCGGATCTTTTTCAGTTTCTATGCTCTTTCGAAATTCTTTAATATCCTTTAAATCTTCTTTCTTGCAGATGTCTTCGGCTTCTGAATTGTGAGCAATTTGGTTTCTAACCCAGCGCAAATGTTTAAGGGTTTTGAAGTCGTCCTTCCAGGTTGGGACTTTCTTTTCCCCAGTGCTTTGATTTTCAGACATTCTATTTATATATTCAGAAACGCCATTTTTGCAGTCAAATCTGTCGTTTAAAACGCTTTCTACTTTTCTAAATTCGTCAAAAAATTCAATTTCTAGTTTTTTCATATTGTTCACCTGCTGCAATTATACATTATTTAGCTGAAAAATACATAAAATGGAGCTTGGAGTTTGTGTTAATCGCCTTAATGTTGTAAAATTAATGTGGAATTTTGTCAGTTAATAAAAGGTGACGTATAACTGAAGAAATATAAATAGAAAGAGAAAAATGAAAGTGAAGAACAGAGTAGTATTAGTTGGATTTTATAACGAAAAAGCTTTAGGTTTGAGATATTTAGCAAATGCACTTCTTGCAAATGGATTCGAACCAGTTCTTGTGTTTATGAAGTCCTTTAACAGCCATAATCCAGAACCTATTACAGAAAAAGAACTTGAACTATTAAAAGATTTAATTAAGGAAAAAGATCCGCTCTTTGTAGGTCTCAGCGTAATGAGCTCTCTTATCTTATCGGAATCTGATAAGGTTAACAAGATGGTAAAAGAGAATTTCGATTTCCCTGTTGCTTGGGGTGGCGTTCATGCTACTGTTGCTACAGAGAGATTTGCAAAAGAATGCACTCTTATTATGCGCGGCGAAGGCGAAGACATGATAGTTGAGCTGGCGCAGAAGATTCAGGCTGGCGAAGATTGGCGTACTATCAGCGGCATTTCTTACTATGACGAAAACGGTAACTATGTAGCTAATGGCGTAGGTCTTTTGAATAAAGATGTAGACAGATTCGGAACACCTATAATCGGTGGAGAGAATATGTACAAGATAGATAAGGACAAGATTGTTGAGGGCGACCCGCAGCTTAAGTCTTTTGTATATGAACTTTCTTGCTCAAGAGGTTGTCCTTACCAGTGCACATACTGTGGTGCGGTTTGCATCAAGAGAGTATACACAGGTCAGCCTGTTTCTTATCTTAGATTTAGAACTGTTGAAAATGTAATGAACGAGCTTCTTGAAGCTAAGAGAAAGATTCCAAAGCTTAGACTTATTCACTTCTGGGACGAAGTATTCCCAACAGATCTTAAGTGGGTCGAGGAATTTACAAAGAGATATAAGGCTGAAATTGGTCTTCCATTTAGAATTTGGGGACATCCACTTACAACAAAGGATCCTCTTATTAGTATGCTTGCCGATGCCGGCCTGCACCAGGTTGAAATGGGTATTCAGAGTGGTTCTCCATATATCAGAAAAGAGATTTATCACCGTAATGAAACACAGGAACAGGTTATTGCTGCAACTAAGTGCTTAGCAAAGAACAAGATTCCTGAAGTTTACTACGACTTTATGATTTGCCATCCATTCGAAACTTTGGATCAGCTTATTGAATCCTTTGATCTTTGTCTGCAGCTCGAACCACCATTCCACATTACAATGCACGGCCTTGGTTTCTTCCCTGAAACAGACATTGCTAAGATGGCTATAGAAAAGGGTATTTATACTGAAGAAGAAATGGAAGGCGTTATGTACGGCTCCATTCAGGATCAGTTCGACCACATGTATGGTTCTTACTACAAGGACACTCCTATAAGAAATACCTGGAGAGACCTTATTTACCTTACACAGTTTATGGAGGTAAGAGATAAGGTTGTTGAATACTCTAAGGATCCTGAAGGAAATGCGCAAAAGATTTCAGTTCTTAAGGCAAAGATGGAAAAGAAGCGCAGATTTGCTTACATCTGGGAAAGAGTAAAGATTGTACTTAAGATAGGAAAATAAGATGGGAAACACTTTTTATTTTGAGTGGGAAGTAAAATTGATGGAACTTATCCAAAGCCATATTGGTGGTTTTGGAACAAGCATTGCATCTTTGTGCAGTGCTTTTGGTGAAGAGTTCCTTATGGTAGCAGTACTTGGGCTTTTGTATTGGTGCCTTGATAAGAAGTGGGGAAAGTACCTTGCTGCAAATGTGCTAGTAGGTGTTACTTACACAAGTATGCTGAAGAATGTTGTCCTTAGGAGAAGACCGTACTTCGACAACCCTAGTGTAAAGTGCCTAAAGCCTCTTGAAAAGGATGCTGATTTATATGATATAGCCGCTCAAGGCTATTCATTCCCAAGCACACATTCAACAAATGCTGTAACTACTTACGCTTCACTGGCTGTGTACAAAAAGGGCAAGGTGCTTAGCATTATCAGCGTAGTGATTATCCTTTTTGTTGGAATTTCAAGGTTTAGTCTTGGTGTTCACTACCCAACAGATGTAATGGTTGGATGGCTTTGCGGCGTTCTGATAATTTACTTAATTCCTTTCATTCATTCAAAGATCAGTAAGGATTGGGTCTTTTATCTGATTCTTGTGGTTTTAGCTCTGCCAGGAATTTTCTTCTGCAATAGCAACGATTACTACTCTGGCCTGGGCCTTATGATAGGAGTTTTCGGCGGATTTGTATTTGAAGAACGCTAAGAGAAAAATGAAAAGGTAAAGGGTTTACTTCCAAACGCTTTAAGATTTATTGTTGGTATTGCAATATTTGGAGGCCTAAATGTTGTATTAAAGCTTCCATTTAGCAAGGAATTCTTAGAATCCGGCACTATGGCATCTTTTATGGTAAGAACCTTAAGGTATGCCTTTGAGACTTTTATAGTTGTTGGCGTTTATCCAATGATCTTTAAAGTCGTTGAGAAGAAAACAAATTAGCACAAATGTATTTAGCATGCGAATTGTTCACTTACGAATTTTGATAGATTAATATCAAACGTTCTTTTTCTTACAAAATGTCATAAAATATATTGTAGGAAAATCTATTAGGTTAACATGCGTGCAAATGGTACAATATATTATGTAGTCGTGTAAAGGTTTTGAAAAATAAAGCTTTGTGCGGCTTTCGGTATTTTAAATTTTAAGTTGCACAGCATTGGAGAGAATGATGAAACTTAGAGAAGTAAAGGATTTATTGAAGGCGGAAGTTCTTACTGATGAGAGCTGTCTCGAGGTTGATGTAGATTCCGTGTTTGCCAGCGATTTTATGTCTGACATTTTAGCTTTCCTTAATGATGAGAAAGTTCTTCTCACAGGAATGGTAAATCCACAGGTAATAAGAACTGCTGAAATGGTTGATATCAATACAATCATATTTGTAAGAGGCAAGGTTCCAGATGAAGCAATGCTTGAACTTGCAAATGAAGCAAACATCCATGTTCTTGCAACAAAGATGCATATGTATGAAGCATGTGGTGTTCTGTATACTCACAAACTTGGGGTTGCTGAATAATAGGCAATATTAAAAATGGAAGATTTAAAGTTAACTTATGAAGTTGACGGAGATGACATTTCCCGCGCTGGTGAGGCGTCAAGGGCTGTTAAGAATGTCCTTAAACAGCTGAACTTTCCTTCAAACATTATTCGCAAAGTAAGTATTTGCATGTACGAAGGCGAAATCAACATGGTAATCCATGCTGACGGTGGAGTCATCGACGTTATTGTAGATGAAGCAAGCATCACAATGATTTTAAAAGATAAAGGCCCTGGTATTAAAGACATAGATAAGGCTATGCAAGAGGGCTGGTCTACAGCAAGTGCTGAAGCTAGAGAGATGGGCTTTGGTGCCGGTATGGGACTTCCTAACATGAAAAGATCTTGTGATGAATTCAATATAGAAACAGAATTAAATGTTGGAACAACAGTTACGATGAAGCTGTTTATCTAATTGGGTGATTAAATGGAGAGAAAGAACTCTATCAACATCGATTATAAAAAGTGTTTGGGTTGCACATCTTGTGTAAAGGTTTGCCCTGTAGAGGCAATGCGCGTTCACGGGAAAAAGGCCGTGATTAACGAGCACCTTTGCATAGACTGTGGTATGTGCCTTGGTTCATGCCCGCATGGAGCAATTTCTTCTGTTCCTGACAGTCTTTCTGTAATTGGCAATTATAGCTACAAGGTGGCTTTGCCTGACCCATCCCTTTTTGGACAGTTTACAAACATCGATAATGTAGACGGTGTAAATCTGGTTTTAAACGGTCTATTGATGATAGGTTTTGATGATGTATTTGAGCCTGCCGCTGCGGCAGAAATGATTGCTCATTATGCATCAGTGCCTGAACTTGAAACAAAGGAAAAGGATTTTGAAGGCCCATACATTTCTTCTTGTTGTCCGGCTATTTTAAGACTTATAGA
>JAKSSI010000106.1 GCA_024403175.1 Clostridia bacterium | reverse complement strand
CTATCGCAATCATAGACAAGAGAAGACCAAGACCAAACGTATCTGAAATTCTCAACATCATCGGCGACATCGAAGGCAAGAACTGCATCCTCGTTGACGATATGGTAGACACAGCAGGAACAATCTGCAACGCTGCAAACGGACTTAAGGAACGCGGAGCTAAATCCGTAGTTGCTTGTGCTACACACGGCGTACTTTCCGGACCAGCTATCGATAGAATCAGAGATTCTGCAATTGATGAAATGGTATTCCTTAACACAATTCAGATTCCTGAAGAAAAGATGCTTCCAAAGTTCACACAGCTTTCTGTTGCTCCAGTATTTGCAGAAGCAATGAAGAGAGTATTTACTAACGAACCACTCTCCTCCATTTGGGACTAATTAACAATACATGTACATTATTTGTGGCCTGGGAAATCCGGGCAAGCAATATGAAAAGACAAGGCACAATATGGGTTTTTGCGCCATAGATGTGCTTTCAGAAAAGTTATCTGCGCCAGTAACGAGCCTTAAATTTAAGGCTCTTATTGGTGAGGGTAGAATTGGCACTGAAAAGATTATTCTCGTTAAGCCTCAGACTTTTATGAATCTTTCTGGAGAGTCTTTAAGAGAAGTTGTAAGCTTCTATAAAGTTGAACCGGAAAACGTTATTGTTATTTACGACGATATCGATTTAGAAGTGGGTAGGCTTAGAATAAGAGCCGGCGGAAGCTCGGGCTCTCATAACGGAATGAAGTCTGTCATCTATCAACTCCAGTTTGATAATTTCCCAAGAATTAGGGTCGGCATAGGCAAGAATGTTGGTATGCCTTTAGATGCGTATGTTCTTGGAAAGCCTTCTGATGAAGAGCAGAAAGTTTTAGATCAATCTATTGCTAACGCGGCAGATGCAGCGGAGATTATTGTAAGAACCAGCATTGCCGATGCTATGCAAAAGTACAATACAAAGAAGAATGCTGACTAATATAACCGGACTCAGCGAAAACCAAATAGCGCCATATCTGGCCAAGATTTATACCGAAGGACAAGCCTTAGTTATCACAACAAATATGCGTAGAGCGCAGAAGATAGCTACAGACTTGGCTTTCTTTTGTGATGCAAAAGTATTCGTACTGCCAGATTTTGATATGGCGGATTTTAAGTACGAAGCAAAGAGCCGCAACGATTTGCAAGATTATCTAAATGCATATTCTGCGCTTCTGTCGGGTCAGGATTGCATCGTTGTCGCACCTGTACTGTCTGCTTTAAAGCAGCTTCAGCCAAGAAAAGTCTTTGTTGAAAATACTTTCGCTATCAACTTAGATGCAACAGTAAATAGAGAAGAGGTTATAAGATGCCTTACGCTTTTAGGCTATGATAGAGTGCCACTTGCGCAGGCTCCAGGACAGTTTTCTGCCCGTGGTGATATTATCGACATCTTCTCACCATGTAATGAAAATCCAGTTAGAATAGAGCTTTTCGATGATGAGGTTGATTCCATTAGAAGTTTCGACCCTCTTACTCAGCGCTCTATCGATACCTTAGATGAAATAGATGTATTCCCGGCGCAGCTTGTTACTTTAGATCCAAACGTGCCGGAAATTGCAGCAGCTGTAGATGACGGCATGAACCCTCAGCTCTTAGAGCACTATGTTCATTCTTTCTACAGTAGTTGCGACTTAATTTGGAACTACGCAAGGAATCTTGCAGTAGTTGCTATCGACGACCCAAGTCGTATTGCGGAAACTTTAGACTTATTCGAAAGTGAATTGTCTGAAAGTGAAAGCGATGAAATTGATAAGAAATCTTATCCACGTCCGGATGATTTGTTAAAGGTAAATGATTTACCTTCTAAACTCGGAACATATTACTTTACACCATTTGCTCAGCAAATTAGATTCACTGAAACATTAAATGTTTTGGAAAGTGTAAAGGTAAATCAGCCTCCAATCTGTTCAGGACACATGGATGTTCTTGAAACATCTCTTCGCCGTTATATCAAAAATGGCTATAGAGTTGTTATTGCCTGCGGAAGCAGCGAACGCTGCGCAAACCTTGAAGACTTTATTTCAAGAAGTGGTATAACAGGCAATATTGAGCTTTCTGAAGGAGTTTTATCTACAGGTTATGATTTCCCTGAAGATAAGGTTTTGTATCTTTCTGAAGCAGAAATTTTCCGTTCTGCAAAGAAGACAAGAAAGCGTCATTCAAAAGGTCAGAAAATTAAGGCCTTTACTGATATCGTAAAAGGCGATTACATAGTACATGAAGCTCATGGTGTCGGCCAGTTTACTGGGGTTGAAAGACTTACTGTTGACGGTAGCACCAGGGATTACCTTAAAATTCAGTATGCTGGAGCAGATGCTCTTTATGTACCAGTAGACCAGATGGAAACCATCCAAAAGTACGTTGGTTCTGAGGGTGTTGTTCCAAAGGTTTCAAAACTTTCTGGCACAGATTGGCAGCAAACAAAACTTAAGGCTAAAGAATCCATTAAGGAAATGGCTGAAGAGTTTATTAAAGCTGCAGCTGAAAGAGAAAAGGCAAAGGGCTTTGCTTTTGGCCCAGATTCTGCATGGCAAAAGGAATTTGAAGATGCTTTTGTTTATGAGGAAACTTCGGATCAGCTAAGATGCGCCGAAGAAATTAAAACCGATATGCAAAAGGAAAGAGCCATGGATAGACTTCTCTGCGGGGATGTAGGTTATGGCAAAACAGAAGTTGCATCAAGAGCTATATTTAAAGCCTTAGAACAGGGTAAGCAGGTAGCTGTACTTGTTCCAACAACAATACTTGCAAGCCAGCATTATCACACTTTCCTTGAGCGTTTTTCAGGTTTCCCATTTAATATTGATATGCTTTGCCGTTTTAGAACTGCGGCTCAGCAAGATAAGACTGTAGAAGCTTTAAAGGAAGGCAAAGTAGATTTAATAGTTGGCACCCACAGACTTCTTTCAAAGGATGTTGAGTTTAAAGATTTAGGGCTTCTTGTAGTAGACGAAGAACAGCGTTTTGGCGTAGAACATAAAGAAGCTATAAAGCGTCTCAAGACAAATGTTGACGTACTTACACTGTCGGCAACCCCAATTCCAAGAACTCTTCACATGAGTCTTATAGGGGTTCGCGATATGTCTGTAATTGAAGAACCACCAGAAGAAAGATATCCTGTTCAGACTTATGTTATGGAACAAGATGACCGCGTAATTGCAGAAGCAATTCGAAGAGAAATGGGTCGAGGCGGCCAAGTTTATCTTGTTTACAACAGGGTTAAAAGTATAAATCAGCAGGCAAGAAGAATTAGAGAACTTGTTCCTGAAGCAAGAATTGCAATCGCCCACGGCCAGATGAATGAAGTAGAGCTTGAAGATGTAATGCTCGATTTCCAGGGCGGTGGAGCAGATGTTTTAATAGTTACAACTATCATCGAATCTGGTTTGGACATTCCAAATGTAAATACAATGATAGTCTTAGATGCCGATAGATTCGGGCTTTCACAGCTTTATCAGCTTAGAGGCCGTGTTGGCAGAAGTAACAGAATGGCGTATGCATACCTTATGTACAAGAAAGATAAGGTGCTTACAGAACTTGCAGAAAAGCGTCTTAGAGCAATTAAGGAGTTTACTGAATTTGGTTCTGGCTTTAGAGTCGCTATGAGAGATTTAGAGCTTCGTGGTGCAGGAAACTTGCTCGGTGTAGAGCAGTCGGGCCATATGCTTTCTATCGGTTACGAGCTTTATTGCAAGCTTGTAGATGAGGCGGTTGCGGAACTTAAGGGCGTGCCACAAGAGGCTATTCCGCTCGATGCAGATACAGCAGTTGAACTCGGTGTTTCTGCATATCTGCCTGAAGAATATGTTGCAGACGAACTCACAAGACTCGATCTTTACAAGCGCATTTCATCCATACTCACAGACGATGATCGTATGGAAATCTACGACGAACTTATAGACCGTTTTGGCGACCCCCCTCAAGAAGCAGACAATCTTCTCGATGTGGCAATGATAAGAAACAGAGCCAGCAGACTGGGTATTTCAAAGGTTGTAAAGCAGCTCAACAAAGTTGTATTTACATTCGAAGAACGAAATGCTCTTGATGCAGAAGCTGTTTCAAAACTGTATGGTATGTATGGACCAGCAATTACTGTTTATGGTGGCGTAGAGCCGCGCGTTACAATAGTATTCAACAAAACAACTGCAACAAATGCTGCAATGAAGCTGCTTTCAGTTTTCGGAGAAGTATTGCCGAAAGAATAAAAACTAAAAATACAAAAAGACATTTTATATTTCCTGTAGGGACAATCTGGGATACCGGTTCTTGGTTGTTGCGAGTGCAGAGCACGATGCAAGAACCCCAGAACCGCTGTTGGGCTCCCAGCTTAGCGAGAGCGTGTCCCCAAGGAAATATAAAATGTCTTTTTTAGTTGTTTTAATTACATTAATTGCTGCTCGTTAATCATCAGCTTAAACTGTAAGCCTAGCTTTTCTGCAGCTTTTCGGCAGAGGAGCATTCTTTCCATAAAGATTTCAAAGTAGTCCATTACTGAACCCATGTGAGTGTCTACGGAAAGTTTAAGCTTAATTAGAGTCTTTGCTTCGTTTATCTTGAGTTCAGACTTTGTAACTGAGAAATTTACGCGGTCGTGAATATCAAAGTCTGCTGGATTAATGCTTCTTACACGGCTTCTTCTAACATCAGACTTATCTGCGATAATAAGGGCTGCAGCTACATCGCTTACCGGCTGTCCGCTACCCTCATCGTGATTTCCGATAGCTGTTGTTATAGTGGCAATTTCGAGTGGGTCGAAACCTCTTTTATCTAAGATTCTAAAAGCCAGAAGGGCACCGCTTTGGCTATGGTCTACTCTGTTTACAAGATTTCCAATGTCGTGAAGATATCCTGCAATTTTTGTAAGCTCTACTGTACGTTCTGGATAGCCGAGAGTTTCTAATATATAGCTTGCTCTTTCTGAAACCATTCCAATGTGTGCGAAGCTGTGCTCTGTATAGCCCAGCGCCTCAAGAGATGAATCTGCTGCTTTTATGTAAGTCTTAATTGCTTCGTCTTCTACAATATCTTCGTATGTAAGTTTCTTATCGTAAGTCATTTGATACCTCCAATAGTTATTTATATTGTACCATATAGATGCTAATGACCATTGATATTTACTAAAAATATAAA
>JAKSSI010000105.1 GCA_024403175.1 Clostridia bacterium | reverse complement strand
CTTCCTTGTAGACAGAAAGAAGGACGTTATTGTATCCGGTGGCGAAAACATCTACCCTGTTCAGATTGAAAACTTCTTAGCCGCACACGAAAAGATTAACGACGTAGCAGTTATTGGTCTTCCAGACCCACGTCTTGGCGAAATTACAGGTGCTATCATCTCCATTAAGCCAGGCATGATATGCACAGAAGAAGAAATCAATGAATTCTGCATGGGTCTTCCAAGATATAAAAGACCAAAGAAGATTATCTTCGCAGATGTTCCAAGAAATGCTACAGGAAAGATTGAAAAGCCTGCACTTCGTAAGAAGTACGGCGCAGACAAGCTTGTTGAACAGCAGAATCGCGGCTAAAAAATGGTTATTGATTTTCACACACACGCTTTTCCGGAAAAGATTGCTGCAGGCGCTTTAGCTGATTTAGCTAAAACTGCAAAAATGGATCCTTGCCACAATGGTTGCATTGAAGGCCTCCTCGGCTCCATGAAAAGATGCGGTGTAAATATAGGAGTAATGCTTCCTGTAATTACAAGCGTTAAGCAATTCGATTCCATAATTAGATTTGCAAATAACATAAACAAAACTCCTGCAGAAGATCCTGATTGCAAACTCATTGCTTTTGGTGGCGCACATCCAGATGATGAAAACTACGAAGAGCATTTAAAGTTTCTTGCAAGCGAAAGATTTAAGGGAATAAAAATACACCCTGCTTACCAGCACACAGATTTTAACGATATTAAATACAAGAGAATCATAGGCACTGCATCTGAGCTCGGTCTGATAGTTATCACCCACGCCGGCCCAGACCCGTACGACCCAAGCTATGACTACTGTAGCCCAGACATGATACTCGATGTATTAAAAGACGTGACTCCAGAAAAACTTGTTCTGGCCCATATGGGAAGCTGCTTTAACTACGATGAATCCGAAGAAAAACTTTGCGGACAAAACGTATTTATAGACACAGCACATTCCTTAAGGCATATCGAGAAAGATCAGTTTGTAAGAATGGTAAGAAAGCACGGTGCCGACCGCATACTCTTTGCAACAGATAGCCCTTGGGGAGATCAACTTGAGTTTATAAACTTTGTTAAAAACTCCGGTCTTACAGAAGACGAGCAGCAACTTATCTTCTCTGAAAATGCAAAGAAACTTTTAAAAATTTAAGCACACAAAAAGAGCAGTTTTAATACTGCTCTTTTTTTCTTAGTATTTAATGTTTTAGAACTTAATGAAAGACTGAAGTAAGAGAATGATTAAAAGCAGTGGTGTTATGAATTTAATCATTACTACATAAAGAGTTCTTCTGCTAAACTTTGCGCCAGTCTTTTCTATTTCATCGATAACTGTCTTTGGCTTTACAACCCATCCAACCATAATGCAAGTAGCAATAGCTACTATAGCCATCATTACATTGTTACTGATATAGTCCATAAGGTCTAAAATCTGACCAACAGAACCGTTTGGAAGCTTTAGGTCGAAATAGAGCACATTATAACCAAGACATACAACAGCACCCATAATGAATGCATATACAGATGTTATCATAGCACTCTTTTTTCTTGAATAATGCCATTTATCCATGATTCCTGCTACAATGGCTTCCATAACTGATACAGAAGATGTTATAGCTGCAAATGTTACCATAAGGAAGAACAGAATACCTATAGCTCTACCAATGCCGCCCATAGCTGCAAATACCTTTGGAAGAGATACAAACATAAGTCCTGGGCCAGCAGCCATTCCATCCATACCCATAAATACGAATACAGCTGGAATAATCATAAGACCTGCAAGGCAAGCAACCAGTGTGTCGAAGAATTCAATTTGATTGATAGACTTCATAAGGTTTGCATCGTCAGGGACATAAGATCCATAAGTAATCATAATGCCCATTGCAACGCTAATTGAATAGAACAGCTGGCCTACAGCATCCATAAGAAGCTGGAAGAAGCCTTTTAGGGTCATGCCGCTGAAGTTTGGAACTACATAAACGGAAAGACCTTGAAGCCCTGTTCTTGTAACACCATTTGCATCGGTATATTTAAGAGTAAGAGAGAAAACTGAAATACCGATAATAAGAACGATGAGTATAGGCATTAAAATCTTGCTGTACTTTTCAATTCCCTTTTCTACGCCTGAGAATACAATAAATGCTGTTGCGGCAAAGAAAATAAAACCGCCGATTATTGGAGCCCATTGACTGGTGATGTAGCCAACAAAGTATCCATCTGTAGATGGCGCTGCAGAGCCTTCTGCAACAAAGGCTACTAGGTACTTAAGAACCCAACCGCCAATTGTGCAATAGTAAGGGAGAATAATAACTGGAACCAGCCAAGCTAAAAGTCCGTTAAAGCCAAACTTTTTGTTAATTACGCCATAAGCTGTGAGTGGCCCCTGCTTTGTTTTTCTTCCGATAGCAACTTCTGTTGTAAGAAGAGCAAAACCGAAAGTGAGTACCATAATCAGGTAAACAAAGAGGAATACTCCGCCGCCATTCTTTGCGGCTAAATACGGAAATCTCCAGATATTGCCCAAACCTACAGCACTACCAGCTGCAGCCATAACAAACCCGAAGGTTCCTGAAAAATTGCTTCTTTTTTTGTGTCCTTGATCCATAAACTAATCCTTTTTAATTTATTATTTTTGCTTTATCTCCATTTAAATGTAAACAATCCATACACCCAAATGAAAGCAATAGCTACCGGTAATATGTACTTAAAAATAGGTTTCATCCAATTTTTAAGTTTAAGGCCCTTACCTTCGTTAGCTTCAGCAACAAAGTTTTCCCAACCCCATCCAAACTTTGTGCAACAGAAAATCGCAAAGATAAATGATCCTATTGGAAGAATATTATTAGATACAATAAAGTCCCAGAAATCAAGGAAAACTGTTCCTTCTGCAAAAGGTTGGAATTTAATTACGCTAAATCCTAAAGCTGTAGTTAAAGCCAAACAGAAAATTACAATGCCACATACAAGACAACCCTTTGGCCTGTTCCAACCTGTTAATTCTCTAAACATTGCTAAAATATTTTCGCAAACCGCAAGAACTGTGGACATAGCTGCAAAAACCATAAACATAAAGAACAATGTTCCCCACCAACGGCCGCCTTCCATATTGTTAAATACTGTTGCCATAGTATCGAATAAAAGACTTGGGCCAGAATTTACTTCGAGTCCATAAGTAAAGCATGCTGGGAACATAATAAACCCTGCAATAAGAGCTACAAATGTATCCAAAAAAATAATATTTACGGATTCACCCATAAGAGAACGTTCTTTACCTATATAGCTACCGAAAATAGCCATAGAACCTATACCAACAGACAAGGTAAAGAAAGCCTGATTCATAGCTCCTACAATTACACTGCCTGTAATCTTAGAAAAGTCTGGAACCAAATAAAATGTCAAACCTTCTTTTGCTCCTGAAAGTGTAGAATTGTGAATAGCCAACACCACCATAAGAACGAGAAGTGCTGTCATCATATACTTTGTTACTCTTTCAAGACCACCTTGCAGATTAAAACACAGAATTGTAAAGGCTAAAACAACTGTAACACCCAAATATACAACATTTATAGTTGGGTTTGTAATCATAGAAACAAAACCAAAAGAGTGATTTTGCCCTGTAAGGAATTTTACAAAATAATAGATAATCCAACCGGTTACAACGGTGTAAAAAGACATAAGTGCAATGTTGCCAAAGCATGCCAGGTATCCATGCCAATGCCATTTCTGACCAGGTTTTTCAATTTGCTGATACATAAACAGTGGACTCTTTTGAGCCTTTCTGCCCACCGCAAATTCCATAACCATAACTGGCAACCCTAATAACAGCAGGAAGATAATGTACAAAAGAACAAATCCCCCACCACCATACTGTCCTGCCATCCATGGAAATTTCCAAACGTTACCACATCCAATGGCACAGCCGGCAGACAGTAAAATAAAGCCTAATCTGCTGCCAAGTTTCTCCCTAGTTTGCATTTTAAATCCTCTTTCTTCTTCACATGTATTACAATGCTTAAACATTATACTACATATGTCCGTGAATCAGCAACACATTGGTTATATACGGCACTATTCCTTACAACTTTGCATCGAAACTATAAACTCAAAAAATAAAAAAAGGCTGGCTTTTAAAGCCAGCCCTTTAGTTTGATTTGATTAGATGTTTTCGAGTGTTGCTGTTGCAATGCCCTTGTCTGCAAGAATCTTGATAGCCTTTTCGTTGTCGTTTACACGGATAATCATGTAAGCAACGTCAGCCTTCTTACCAAGAATTGTGTACATATATTCGAGGTTGATTTCTGCTGCGCCAAGAGTAGCAATCATGGAAGCAAGCATACCTGGTTCGTCCTTAACTTCTACTGCAAGAACTTCTGTAATGGAGCAAACATAATCAGCAGCCTTAAGAACTGTTACAGCGTTGAATACGTCATCTACGATAATTCTTACAACACCAAAGTCTGGAGCTTCTGCAATAGAGATTGCACGAAGATTGATGTTTTCCTTAGAAAGAACACCTGCAAGATCTGCAAGCTTTCCAGGCTTATTTTCTACGAAAACGGAAATTTGTTTTACTGTCATGGTTATTTCCTCCTAAGTATTAACCCTTATAAAGGTTTCTCTTATCGATTACACGAACTGCCTTACCTTCGGATCTAGCAATTGTCTTTGGAGCAACAAGCTTAACCTTTGCATAGATACCGAGCATAGCCTTAAGTCCAGCTACGAGTTCCTTTTCCTTTGCAGCAACAACGCTGAGGTTATCGGAGAACATTTCTGGTGTCATTTCAACCTGAACTTCGATGCTATCTGTGTTGTTTTCTCTGTCTACGATAATCTGGTAGTTTGCTGGGTAACCCTGGTTGAGAAGTACTGTTTCAATCTGGGATGGGAATACGTTAACGCCCTTGATGATAAGCATATCGTCGGATCTACCGAGTGGCTTGGACATCTTAACGTGTGTTCTACCGCAAGAGCACTTCTTTCTGCTGAGTACGCAGATATCTCTTGTTCTGTATCTAAGAAGTGGGAATGCTTCCTTTGTGATGCTTGTGAATACGAGTTCGCCCTTTTCTCCATCTGGAAGTACTTCGCCTGTGATTGGGTTGATAATTTCAGGAATGAAGTGGTCTTCGTTTACATGCATACCTGTCTGTTCAGAACATTCGAAGGATACGCCTGGGCCGGAAATCTCGGTCAGGCCATAGATGTCATGCGCA
>JAKSSI010000104.1 GCA_024403175.1 Clostridia bacterium | reverse complement strand
AAAAAGGGTACAAAAAAACTCGGATCGCCGAATCGGCAACTGGCTGCCATTTTACAGGCCCTATAGCTTTGCGTCATATTCTTTCGAATATTTTGCCCAAAATGTTATTAAGTTAACTAATAAATAACACAGTGCAAAATCAATGTCAAGAAAAAAATTAATAATTTTTTAACAAACTTTTTGTTTCTGCTCTGCTCGTCACTTATGCGCTTTTCATATTTAATGCGCTGTCAAATGTGCGAAGTGCACAAAAGTTTGCCTGGAAATATATAAACATTGTGAGTTTCATTACAAAAAGTATATAATGGATGCAAATATTTTATCATTTATATTGAATATAGAGGATTAACAAATGACAGAACGTATTAAGAAATTAAGAGAAATCGCAACAAATACTCCAATTGTTATCGGTCTTGAAAAGCTTCGTATTGCTTGTGATACTCTGGAAGAAACAAGAAACACTTCCGCAGTAACATACCGCTCTACACTTCATGCAAACTACTACAACAGAATGCCAATTACAATTCCTGACTACGATCTTATCGCAGGTACAGGTGCAAGCCATACAAACGGCGTAGAACTCGACTACGAAATGGGTGTTTGGTCTAAGGCAGAACTTGATCACCTCTTTGAAGAAACTGGTGATATGTACTATATTTCACCTGAAGATATTGAAGAACTCGAAGTACTCAAGGATAAGCTTAATGTTCTTGCAAAGAACTATAGAATGAGCGACCACCTTGCTGCTCTTACATGGGATAACCCAAAGATGAACGAATTCATCCGTTCTGGTGTTACAATGCCAATCTGGAAGGATAGAAACTCCGGTGCTACAAATGGTATTGGCCAGACAGGTATCGGCGTAGGCCCTGGATTTGTTCTTCGTTGCGTAGAATATGAAAAGATTCTTAATGAAGGTGCTAGAGCTGTTATCAACGAAGCTAAGGAATGCATCGCAAATACACCTGTAATCAATGCAGAAGCTTATGAAAAGTTCCAGTATTGGGAAGGCGTTATCCGCGTATTCGAAGGTTTCATTGCTTATGCTAACAGACATGCAGATCTTGCTGAAAAGATGGCTGCAGAATGCCAGGATGAAACAAGAAAGAAGGAACTTTTAAGAATGGCTGAAACATGCCGCAGAGTTCCAGAATTCCCAGCAAGAAACTTCTATGAAGCTATGCAGGCATTCTGGTTCACATTCCTCTATCAGGAATCCAACACAATGTCTGCAGGTAGACCAGACCAGTACCTCTATCCATTCTACAAGAAGGATAAGGAAGCAGGCCTTATTACAGATGAAGAAGTACTCGAACTTCTCGAAAACATTAAGTGCAAGACAACAACATTCCACACTGCAAGAGGTGGTCTTGGAAGAGGCAGACACTCTGGTGACTCCAGATGGCTTAACTTCGTAATCGGTGGTTGCGACGCTGAAGGTAACGACGCTTCCAACGAACTTACATATCTCTTCATTAAGTCCGCTAAGGAAATGAACACACCACACCACACAATTACTCTTAGAATTGGTTCTTACACACCACTCGAAGTAATTCAGGCAGGTGTTGACTGCGTAGCAGGTGGTTCTGGTATGCCAGCATTCGTATCCGACGATAGCTACATTAAGTTCTTCACAAGCAAGGGCTATGCAATTGAAGATGCTAGAAACTTCTGTATCTGCGGTTGTCTCGACGCTGTACTTCCTGGTAAGGCAAGAACAGTAGGCGTAATCTTCTACAACCACTGCCAGGTACTTGATGCCTTCCTCCACGAAGGTTTCTTCTTCTTTAATGTTCTTGCTGCATTATTCTTCCCAACACTTGGAAAGAAGTATGGTCCTGCAGTTAAGAAGGTAAGCGAATACAAGACATTCAAGGAATTCACAGATGCTTACTATGAATATCAGGATTGGTTCACAGAACTTGTAAATGAAAGAACTGGCATCGACTCCACAATGAAGATGACAGTAATTCCAGACGTATTCCCATCTGCTCTTATGCACGATGGTGTAATCGAAGGTGTTCCATTCGAAAAGAGAAGATTCAAGCCATTCGATACAGGAAGCACAGTAATGACAGTAGGCGGTATCAACGCTGTTAACTCCATGGTTGCTATCAAGAAGCTCGTATTCGACGATAAGAAGTACACAATGGATCAGATTGTTGCTGCTCTTGATGCTGACTGGGTTGGCTATGAAGAAATGAGAAAGGAATGCATCGAAGCTCCTAAGTACGGAAACGACGATGACTATGCAGATGACGTAGCAGTAGAATTCTATCACCAGTTTGCTCAGCAGGTATCTTCCTACCCAAGCAGCTGGGGCAACAGCTCTATTCCATCTGGTATTTCCATTTCTGCTCACCAGCCATGTGGTAAGTCTGTTCCAGCTACACCAGACGGACGTAAGGCTTACTCCATCCTTGCTGACGGTATGATTTCCCCAGCACAGGGCACAGACCACAACGGACCTTTAGCTGCATTCAACTCCGGAAGAAAGATTGCTCAGGACGAATTCTCCGCAACACTCTTCAACATGAAGTTCAGCCCATCTGCTCTTAAGTCTGACGAAGACAAGATGAAGCTTGCTATGGTTCTTAAGACATACATGACAAACGGTGGTAAGCAGGTTCAGATGTCTGTAGTTGATAGACAGACACTCCTTGATTCCCAGGCTGATCCTACACACCACAAGGATGTTATCGTTCGTGTAGCTGGTTACTCTGCATACTTTGTAACTCTTACAAATATGATTCAGAACGAAATCATCGACAGAACAGAAAACCAGAGCGTATAGTCTAAAACTAATACACAGCGCAACCTCGAAAGGGGTTGCGCTTTTTTATTGCATTCACACAAACTGCACAATTCATTCATTTTTAGTACATTTTCCATTCAGATTTATCACAACTTTTAAAAGTAGAATATAATTATAAAAAGGAATGAGATTAAGCATACTCATTAGGAACGAGGGGAACATGAAAAAATTTATAGCTGTTATAACTTGCATAGCAATGGCATTGAGCTTATATGCATGTGCTGCTACACCAAAAGAGATTGAAGCAGAATCTGCAGGCAAATATCCAAACGCTAAAGTGATAAAACTAAATGATACAAGCGCAACAATTGATGGCACTGCGATTAAAGAATTTGATTATACAAGAACAATTAGTCCTGATAGCAAGGATGATGTGTTTACTGGTACAGAACCAAATACTGATGCTGCCGCATATATAGCGCACGACATAATCTACTATCCTGAATTAGAAAAAGAAGGCTTCAAAGCAGAAAGATATGATGGAGAAACAGAGTGGGTATATCACTACACTGCAGATAATCTTAAAGACTATATTTTTGCGACCCTTCCATACTGGGGTGATGACAAGTTTCCGGCAGATATGATGCACAGCGCAGAGGCTGCTTATGAAAATAAAGTGCTACACATTACAAAGCCAGGTGAATACGTTTTGGAGGGAACATGGCATGGTCAGATTTTGATTGATCTTGGAGATAAAGACGAGACTTTTTCTGATGAAGGAGCAAAGGTAACTTTGATTTTGAACGGAACAAATGTTACATGTGATGTGGCTCCAGCGCTTATGTTCTACAGTGCTTATGAATGCGATAACACTTGGGAAGATAGAACAACTCATACAAATGAAACGGATCTAACAAATGCCGGCGCAAAGGTTATTATTGCAGATGGCACAGAAAATAATTTTACTGGAACAAACGTATACAGACTTCTTAAGGCAAAGTACAAGAATGATAATACAACGGTTCAAAAGAAGCGTTATAAAATAGATGCAGCATTTTATAGTTATGTATCAATGCTGATTGAAAGTGAAGAAAAGGGAATAGGAATTCTGAATGTAACATCAGATTTTGAAGGACTTGATTCTGAACTGCATCTTACTATCAACAGTGGATACATTAACATCGTGGCTCAAAATGATGGTATAAATGTTAATGAAGACGGCGTGTCTGTTCTTACTGTAAATGGTGGACACCTTAACATATTTGCAGGACAAGGTGAAGAAGGCGATGTAATAGATTCCAATGGATTTATTAGAGTTAACGGAGGATTTATAGCAGGTTCAACTCCATCGCCGGCTGATAATATTCTTGATTCTGATAGTGGAACTTACACTGATGAAAGTGCTACTGTAATCAATGGTTCCGGTTCTCGTGAGGGTATGGGAATGATGGGCGGAGGCCAACGCCCTGGCAATGGAAACTTTGATTTTGGAAACGGAGAATTTCAGCCAGGCGAAAGACCAAATCGTGGAGAAATGCCTGGTGGAAATATGGGTGAATGGCAGATGCCTGACAGAAATTTCGGCGGAGGCCAAAAAATGTAACAAAAAAGTACTTAGTGAATTCACTAAGTACTTTTTAAATTTACTAAGTTAAATCTTCGGCTTTGCGGTGATTGCAGCTGTCATTGATTCAATGACAGAACCACGGAAGGTTGTTTCTTCAAGCTTGTGAACCATCTGGATTGTTGTGCCGCCAGGGGAACAAACCTGATCCTTAAGCTGTTCAGGATGAACTCCTGTTTTAAGAACCATTTCTGCTGCGCCTTTTACCATTGCTGCAGCATACTTAATTGCATCATCTCTTTTTACACCACCTGCAACTACTGCATCGGCAAGAGCTTCAATGTACATATATGCCATAGCTGGGCCGCAGCCTGTTAATGCACCGCCTGCTTTAATTGTGAGTGCATCGGCTTTTTCAACAAGACCTGCTGCGCAAAGTGCAGATGCAAATTCCTCCTCGTCTTCTGTAGTTGTACCAGCTCCGTTATAAAGAACTACTCCGCTTCCAACAAGAACTGGAGTATTTGGCATCATGAAAATTACAGGCTGAGTTGTTTCTAAAATGTCTTTAACATCTTGGGCAGTAAAACCAGCAAGCATAGAAATGATGAGCACTTTGTCTTTTCTTGCTGCGAGAGTTTCTTTAATTTCTGCAGCAACTTCCTTAAGGTTCTTTGGCTTAACAGCAATAAAAATTGTATCGCAATTTGCAGCAATTTCTTTTTGAGTTGTTACAAATGCATTGCCGATTTCTGTAGCAAGAGCCTTTGCTTTTTCTTCGCTTCGATTTGTGAGAAGGTACTTGGCGTCAGGACGAGTGATCTTAAGTGCCTTAATAACGGCGCTTCCCATTGTTCCAGTTCCAATTAATCCAATTGTTTTAAACATTATTATTCTCCTGTCGATAGGGAAAAGACATTTTATGTTTCCGTAAAGGACAATCTGGGATACCGGTTCTTGGTTGT
>JAKSSI010000103.1 GCA_024403175.1 Clostridia bacterium | reverse complement strand
GAGCATTAAGGGAGAGTATCAGAGGCTCATATAAAGACGGAGTTGTTACTATCAACGTTGAAGATAAGGAAATAAAATTACAACCAGACGAGATAGCAAAGATTAATCTCGCAGTTGTTTTCTAAGGGAGGATTATTAAGAAAAATGAACAGAGAATTTATTGAGGCAGTAGAAGCTTTAGAAAGAGAAAAGCACATGTCTAAAGATATGCTCATCGAAGCTATCGAATCTGCACTCGTATCCGCATACAAGAAGAACTACGGAACATCACAGAACGTTCGCGTTAATATCGACAGACAGACAGGCGATATCGACGTATTCATGAGAAGAGACATCGTAGAAGATGTTGAAGACGAATTCTCCCAGTGCTCCTTAGAAGAAGCTCAGGAAATCGACCCAGAATACGAACTTGGCGATGTAATCGAATACAGAGTTACACCAAGAGATTTCGGAAGAATTGCTGCACAGACTGCAAAGCAGGTAGTAGTTCAGAGAATCAGAGAAACAGAACGCGGAATGATTTATGACGACTACATTTCCCGTCAGGGCGAAGTAGTAACAGGCGTTGTTCAGAGAGTTTCCAACAATACAGTATTCATCAACATGGGAAGAGCCGAAGGTATTCTTTCTCAGGGCGAACAGATTGAAGGTGAAAAGTACAACGTTAACGATAGACTCAAGGTGTTCGTAATGGATGTTAAGCGTTCCACAAAGGGCCCTCAGGTATTCCTTTCTCGTACACATCCGGGACTCGTTAAGAAGCTCTTCGAACTCGAAGTTCCAGAAATTCAGGAAGGCACAGTAGAAATCAAGTCTGTTTCCAGAGAAGCTGGTTCTAGAACAAAGATTGCTGTTTGCACATATGATGAAAATGTAGATCCAGTAGGATCTTGCGTAGGCCCAAGAGGTCAGAGAGTTCAGGCTGTTGTAGATGAACTCGGCGGAGAAAAGATCGATATTATCAACTGGTCCGATGAACCAGGCAAGATGATTTCTGCAGCTCTTTCTCCATCAAAGGTAGAAATGGTTCTTATTGATGAAGATGAAAAATCTGCATTAGTAGTAGTTCCTGATTATCAGCTTTCTCTTGCTATCGGTAAGGAAGGTCAGAACGTAAGACTTGCAGCAAGACTTTCTGGATGGAAGATTGACATTAAGTCCCACTCCAAGTTCGAAGAAATGGAAAAGGCTGAAAAGGAAGGCCTTGAAGTTGTAGAGCTTAACGAAAGCGCTGCTGAAGTAAATCCTCAGGTTGAAGCAGTTCTTAAGATGAAAAAGGCTGAACTTGTTGCATTTGCTGAAGAAAACGGAATCGCTCTTGATCCTAAAGCAAAGAATCAGGAAATGATCGACACAATAATCGCCGCACTGGAGGCATAAATGCCAGAAACGATAAAGTATGTTCCAACCCGCAAATGTATAGCTTGCATGCAGATTAAACCGCAGGCAGAGCTTATACGAATAGCTTGCACAGGATCGGAACTAACAGTAGACGAAGATAAGAAAAATCCGGGCAGAGGCGCATACCTATGTAATAATCCGGAATGCATTGAAAAAGCTCTTAAGAAGAATGCATTTTCTAGATCCTTTAGAAGAGCTTTTCCAAAAGACGAAATCGAAAAAATCGGGAGGTATTTGAATGCCAAGTAATGAAACAAAAATTGTCAAGGCTACACCTAGAAAAGACGATGCAGATGTTCAGGCAGGTGCATCTAAAGTTCAGATTAAAGCCGTTGACCCTGCAATATTAGAAGCACAGAAGAAAAAGAAGACAACAACAAAGAAGACTACAGCTACAAAGACAACAGAAGGCGAAAAGGCTGTAAAGAAGGAAACTACAAAGAAGGCTCCAGCTGGTACAGCTATGCCTAAGTCTAAGGTTCCTGCAGGCACACCAATGCCAAAGTCTAAGGTTGTTGGAACTGCTATGCCTAAGAGTGCTGTTCCTCAGAAGAAGGCTGTTACTCCACAGACTGAAGAAGAAATCGAAAAGGTTGTAGAAGAAAAGCCAAAGAGAACAAGAAAAAAGGCTGATGCTCCTGTTGTAGAAGCAGAAGTAAAAGAAGAAGTAAAGGCTCCTGAAGCTCCAAAGGCTGAAGAACCAGTTAAGGAAGAAGTTAAGGTTGAAGCTCCTAAGGAAGAAGTTAAGCCTGTAGAAGTAAAGGAAGAACCAAAGCCAGTTGAAGCTCCTAAGGCTGAAGAACCTGCTAAGGAAGAAGTAAAGGCTGAAGAACCAAAACCAGAACCATTTAAGGAAGAATCAAAGCCTGCTGAAGCTCCTAAGGCTGAAGAAAAACCTGCTGAAAAGAAGGAAGCTCCAAAGCCAGAAAGAGAAAAGATTGACTATGTTCCTCACATCGGCGTAAAGATTATTAAGCGCGCTGCAGACGAACCAAAGCCGGAACCAAAGAAGCCTGAACCAAAGCCACAAAAGCCTCAGAAGAACGACAGAAATGATCGTAACGATAGACAGGGTGGCAAGCCAGACAGAAACAATAACAATAACAACAATAGAAACAACAATAATAACAATAACAACAAGGATCAGAAGCGTCAGCCAAAAGAATATGTTGGCAAGCGTGGAGAAAACAAGGATGCCGATAATGCTCCAAGAAAGAAGACTGCTCCTAAGACAAATGCTACAGGCGAAAAGGTAGTAGCATTCACATCCGCTCAGAATGGCGACAACCGTGGCAAGAAGGGCAAGGATAAGGACAGAGATAAGAACAAGAAGCACGGCAAGGATATGTTCGACGATATGCCGACAGATCTTCAGAGAAAGAACAAGAACAAGCACTCTAAGTACAAGGAAACAAAGGTTGAAGAAGTTGAAGAAGTAAGCCAGGAAGTTGAAGAAGCAATCGCAACTGGTGGTTATGTAATCAACGTTCCAATTACGCTGGGTGGTTTCTGCGAACAGACAGAAGTAAGCACTTCTAAGGCTATTATGGCTCTTATGAAGATGGGTATCATGGCTAACGTAAACCAGAACTTAGACGAAGAAACAGCTGTTCTTCTCGGTATGGAACTTGGAATTACAGTTGCTGTTCAGAAAGCTGAAGAAATCGTTGAAGAAGAAGGTATCGATCTTCACGAAGATAGAGAAAACGAACTTACAGCTCGTCCACCTATTATTACAGTAATGGGTCACGTAGACCATGGTAAGACATCTATCCTCGATGCTATCAGATCTACAAATGTAACAGCTGGCGAAGCTGGTGGTATTACACAGCACATCGGTGCTTCCGAAGTAGAACATAACGGTCAGAGAATCGTATTCCTCGATACTCCGGGTCACGAAGCATTTACAGCTATGCGTGCTAGAGGTGCTCATATTACAGATATTGCAGTACTTGTAGTTGCTGCTGATGACTCCGTAATGCCACAGACAATTGAATCTATCAGCCACGCTAAGGCTGCTGGCGTTCCTATCATCGTTGCAATGAACAAGATGGATAAGCCAGCTGCAAACCCAGACCTTGTAAAGAAAGACCTTGCAAACCAGGGACTCTTAGTAGAAGATTGGGGTGGAGATGTTATCTGCGTACCAGTTTCTGCAAAGACAAAGATGGGTATTCCACAGCTTCTCGATATGATTCTTCTTCAGGCAGAAATGCTTGAACTTAAGGCAAACCCAGACAGACTTGCTCAGGGTACTGTAATCGAAGCAAGACTTGATAAGAACAGAGGTCCTGTTGCTACACTTCTTGTTATGAATGGTACACTTCAGGCTGGTGCTGCTGTTGTTGCTGGTACTGCAAGCGGTAGAGTCAGAGTAATGACAAACTCCCACGGAGAAATCATTAAGAAGGCTGGCCCAGCTACAGCAGTAGAAATTACTGGTCTTACTGAAGTTCCAGAAGCAGGCGACGAATTCTACATGGTTAAGGATGAAAAGACTGCTAGAGAAATCACTGAAAGAAGAAAGCTCAAGATCAGAGAAGAAGTTCTTGCAAAGAACGCTGCTATGTCTCTTGAAAAGCTCTTCAGCCAGCTCCAGGAAGGCGAAGTTCAAGACCTCAACATCATCATTAAGGCCGACGTACAGGGTTCTGTTGGTGCACTCGAACAGTCTCTCGAAAAGCTCCACAATGATAATGTAAGAGTTAAGATTATTCACACAGGTGTTGGTACAGTAACAGAATCCGACGTAATGCTCGCTGGTACATCCAATGCTGTAATTATCGGTTTCAACATTCGTCCAAGCTCCGCAGTTCAGGCAATTGCTGATAGAGAAGGCGTTGAAATCAGAACATATAGAGTTATTTATGAAATTATCGATGACATCGAAGCTGCTATGAAGGGTATGCTTGCTCCTGAATTCAAGGAAGTTGTCATTGGTAAGATTGAGGTTAGAGATACATTTAAGGTTCCTAACGTTGGCGTTATTGCCGGTGGTTATGTACTCGAAGGTAAGGTTGCAAGAGGCGCTAAGCTTAGACTTGTAAGAGATGGTATTGTAATCCACGAAGGCGAAATTTCTTCTCTCAGAAGATTCAAGGACGACGTTAAGGAAGTTGCATCCGGTTATGAATGCGGTATCGGTATTGATAAGTACAACGATATCAAGACTGGAGATATCATCGAAGCCTTCAAGATGGAAGAGGTTAAAAGAGATTAATGGGTAGAAGCCATAGACCACAAAGACTTGGTGAAGAAATCAGAAAATGTGTAAGCGAAATGCTTATGCGTGGAGATTTAAAGGATCCAAGATTTAAGGGAATGATAGGTATTAGCGGTGTGGATGTTTCCGGCGACGGCAGCTATGCCACACTGTACATTACCGCTCTCTCTTATACTCCTGGTGTAGAAATGACTGCAGAAGAAAAGAAGGGTATCATTGATGCATTCAATCGTTCTCAGGGCTACATCAGAAGCACTATTGATAAAGCCGTAAAGGTTAGATATGTTCCAGAGCTTACATTCAAATTTGATGAATCATTTGAATATGGCGCTAAGATGGACAAAATTTTGGACAATTTGAAATAATGCACAACTATTCTGAGCTTAAAAAACAAATAAATAAATATAATGACATAGCTATTCTTACCCATACAAATATGGATGGCGACGCATTAGGAAGCAGCAGTGCTTTATGTGAAGCTTTAAGACAAATGGGTAAGAATGCAGTTGTGCTTATTGAGGACAAAATTGCCGATTATTTAAACATAATTAATCACGATATAAATTGCCCCAATGATAAGCCTTACTTTGTTAAGGAACTCAATTTTAAGCCTCAAATTGCTTTTGCAGTTGACATAGGCGATAATAGCAGACTTGAAGAAAGATCTGATGCATATTACAGCGCAGATGTACGACTTTGCATTGATCATCATGAAAAGCACGATGATTTTGCGGATT
>JAKSSI010000102.1 GCA_024403175.1 Clostridia bacterium | reverse complement strand
AAGCACGGTTAGCATCATCGTGTTCAAGGAATGGAACAAGAGAAGCAGAAACAGAAATAACCTGACGAGGAGAAACGTCCATGTACTGAATGTCTTTAGGAGAACGGCTAGAGTAATCGCCACGATGACGAACAGAAACCATTTCTGTTGGGAACGAACCGTCAGCTTTCATTCCTTCAGTTACTTGTCCAATTGTATACTTATCTTCATCAATAGCTGTAAGATAATCAACTTCCTTAGTAGCCTTTCCATCAACAACCTTGCGATATGGTTCCTCAAGGAATCCGTAATCATTTACACGAGTAAAGATTGCGAGAGATACAATCAAACCAATATTTGGACCTTCAGGAGTTTCGATAGGACACATACGTCCATAATGAGTATAGTGTACGTCACGAACCTCAAAGCCTGCACGCTCACGAGAAAGACCACCTGGTCCAAGAGCATTAAGACGACGCTTATGAGTAAGTTCTGACAAAGGATTACACTGATCCATAAACTGAGAAAGCTGTGATGAACCAAAGAATTCTTTTACACCAGAAACTATAGGCTTAATAGAAATCAAATCCTGAGGTTTCAATGTTTCAGTTTCCTTAAGATTCATTCTATCTTTTGCAATACGTTCCATACGTGCAAAAGCAGTCTTAAACTGATTTGTAAGAAGTTCTCCAACAGAACGTACGCGACGATTTCCAAGATGGTCAATATCATCAAGAATTTCATCACCAACATAAACCTCAATAAGATGCTTCATTGTCTGAATGATATCATCCTTTATGAGTGTTACATCATCAGTTGGATTCTTGTAGTCAAATTTCTTATTAAGCTTGTAACGACCAACAGCTCCCAAATCATAGCGTCTCTGACTAAAGAACATGCTATTAAGATCTTTTTCTGCAGATTCGTATGTAATTGGCTCTCCAGGCATAAGAACTTCATAAACCTTTGAGAGACAATCTTCTTTAGAAGGCTCGTCTGTTACCATTTCACCGTTCTTAGAGAACAAGATTTCTTCTCTTTCAAAACAGTTAATAATCATTTCGCTATTAAGAGAAGGATTTGACTCAGTTTTATCATAAGGATCCTTCTTTGCATTTAACTTAATAACTGTTATTTCGCTTATTCCGTTAGCAATCAAATCATCTACATCATGAGGATGAATCTTGTCACCAGCACGGAAAAGTTTTTTATCTTCACCTGTTTCAGAATCTTTAACAACAACAGCTGTTGCAAGAACCTTTCCAACAAGTTCCTCTCTCTTTTCTGATTCTGCAGAAACAGAGATTGTTTCTGTAAGATAGAAAGACTTAATTATTTCCTCTCTTGAGCTATATCCCAATGCACGAAGGAATATAGTACCGAGAATCTTCTTTTTGCGATCTATCTTTGCATATATAAGTTCTTTTTTCTGATCAATTTCAAATTCAAGCCATGAACCGCGGTATGGAATGATACGGCTAGAAAGCACACCCTTTTCTTTCTGGAAAATAACACCAGGAGAACGATGGATCTGACTTACAACAACACGCTCTGCTCCATTAATTATAAATGTACCACGATCAGTCATCAGAGGAACATCGCCCATATAGATATCTTTCTGGCGAATTTCACCTGATTCCATCTGAATCAAATTAATTCTTGCCTTAAGAGGCACAGAATAAGTGAGTCCCTTTTTCTTACAGTCTAATTCGGTGTTTTTAATACCTTCAAAGTCCAATGTATAGAACTCATATTCCAAAGACATGCTTTCATCTTGGCTCTTTATTGGAAATGTAGAAGTAAATACTTCCTGAAGTCCCTGATTCTCTAAAGCTTCACCTTTATCGAGCTTTTTTTTCTGAATAAAGCTTTCATAGGAAGAAAGCTGAATGTCTACTAAGTCAGGAAGCTCCATAAAATCTGTAATGTCTTTACCAATATAAGTCCTAACTATTTTTTTGGTCTTTGCGTACATGAAAATACCCCTATGTATGCTAACATACAACATGTATGTTTAAACCGTGCACGGAATTACTGCTACAAGGGAAACTCACCTCAGCACAGAATTCTTCGCCCACTACGAACTGTTTCTGTCCGGGCAGACTGTACGTCATCGCAGTCTACCAGTTCTTATTTTTAGACGCCTAAAGCTTCGGAAAGAAGGAGACCTTTTCCCGAAGCTTATTTTCGTTAAGAGTTTATAAAACTGTATCTTTTAACGCAATTAGAAATCAAGAGTTTGTTTCCAAACTTATTTCTTGCTTGCCTTACCACCAGCTGCTGCAACATCAGCAATCATCTTGTCAGCATCTTCCTTAGATACACCCTCTTTGAGTACCTTTGGAGCACCTTCAACAAGAGCCTTTGCTTCACCAAGTCCGAGACCTGTGATTGCACGTACAGCCTTGATAACAGCAATTTTCTTGTCTGCTTCAACAGATTCGAGAGTAACTGTAAACTCTGTCTGCTCTTCAGCAGCAGCTGCAGGACCTGCAGCAGCTACAGCTACAGGAGCAGCAGCAGAAACGCCAAACTTCTCTTCCATAGCTTTTACGAGATCAGCAGCCTGCTGAACAGTCATGTTTGCGATTGCGTCAAGGATTTCTTCATTTGTAAGTGCCATAATTGTCTTCTCCATAATCATTATGTCGATTAATTATCCGTCACAGAAAGAACAAACTGTTCCCTTTTTCTGGTTTACGGTATTTCCCATGGACAGTAATCAGCACATTGAAGCCTGACCATGGTTATAAAAACGCTGAATAATTATTATACTATTCAGCAATAATAGCTTTAAGCCACACGCTTAAACTTAAGCGCTTGCTCCGCCTTCAGACTGCTTCTTCTCAACGTAAGCCTGCAATGTACCAGCAAGTTTGCGTGCAGGACCATTGATAGCAGACATAAGCATAGCAATAAGCTGCTTTTTGCCAGGAAGCTTTGAGAATGCCTCAATCTTAGCCTGATCGTATACTTCATTTTCTACGATAGCACCTTTTACAACGAGAGCAGGAACATCTTTTGCGAAATCAAAGAGAACCTTTGCAGCTTCATTAGCTTCGCCCTTAATCATTGTAATAGCTGTTGGACCTGTAAGATAGTCAGCAACGCCTTCTACCTTCATTTCCTCGAATGCGACACGAGCAAAAGTATTCTTGAATACCTTTATCTGAGCATCTTTTTCACGGAGTGAATCACGAAGCTTTGTAATCTGTTCTACTGTAAGTCCACGGTAGTCAGCGAAAATATAATTCTGATAATCAGAAAGAACCTTCTTTGCTTCTTCAATAGCTGCTGCTTTAGCAGGCTGAATCTGTCTTGCTCTTATAGCCATTATGCCTCCTCCTTGTAGTCAATCCATACACCAGGACCCATTGATGAGCTCAAAGAAACAGAACGTACAAAGCCAGCCTTTGCATCAGCAGGCTTTTTGCGGCTCAATTCAGAAAGGAATGCAGAAATATTCTCTGCTGTATTCTTTTCATCCATAGAAACCTTACCTACTGCAATGTGAACTACGCCGCCCTTATCTGCACGATACTCTGTACGACCTTTTTTAAGTTCACTAACAGCATTAGCAATGTCATTAGTAACAGTACCAGTCTTTGGGTTAGGCATAAGACCCTTTCTACCCAAAACCATACCAAGACGACCAACGTCTTTCATCATATCAGGTGTTGCAACAGCAACATCAAAGTCTGTCCAACCACCCTTTACTTTTTCGATATATTCTGTAGAACCTGCAAATGCAGCACCTGCATCGAGAGCTTCTTTTACACGCTCTTCCTTACAGAATACAAGAACACGTTTTTCGCCAGCAAACTGATGAGGGAATACTAATGTATCACGTACAGTCTGGTTCTTAGCAAGACGAAGGCTTATTGACAATTCAATAGTCTCATCAAACTTTACAAAGTGAAGGTCTTTTACGAGTTTGCAAGCTTCTGCAATCTCATACTTCTTTGAAACGTCGTACTTTTTAAGTGAATCCTGATATTTCTTTCCGTGTTTCATCTAATTATGCCTCCACCTCTACGCCCATACTGCGAGCAGTACCAGCGATAATCTTCTTTGCTGCCTCAAGGTCATTTGCATTAAGATCAGGAAGCTTTTCCTTTGCAATGTCCTCAAGAGCCTTCTGAGAAATCTTTCCAACTTTGTTGCGGAGAGGATTTCCAGATCCTTTCTGGAGACCAGCAGCCTTACGAATAAGAACAGCTGCAGGTGGTGTTTTAAGGATGAATGTGTAAGACTTATCCTGATAAACAGTGATAACTACAGGGATAATGAGTCCCTTTTCCATTTTTGCAGTTCTTGCATTAAATTCCTGAACGAATTTTGGTGCAGAAACGCCGTGAGGTCCAAGAGCAGGACCAATAGGTGGAGCTGGAGTAGCAGCGCCGGCAGGGCACTGTAACTTAATAACAGCCGTAACCTTTTTCTGAGCCATAGTATATCTCCTTATGTGGTATTAGCGAGATGCCCTATTCTTCGAATAATATTCTAAGAATTTACATCTCTCCCAAAAACATTGATATGTTATCAGTCAGTTAAATTTTTTCAACCTGAGAGAAATCTACTTCTACAGGAGTTACGCGACCAAAAATCTGAACATTAACACGCAACTTATTTCTCTCTGTACTGATTTCTTCAACGGTACCGCTAAATGTAGCGAAAGGTCCTTCCGTAATTTTAACATTATCACCAATATCGTAATTCTGTCTTACACGAGAAACTCTTTCACCCTTTATTGCACCGGTCTGCTGAAGTATATTTCTAGCTTCTTCTGATGAGATAGGACGAGGGCGTTCCAACGAACCTGTACCAACAAATCCATTTACGCCACGAATAGCACGAACTTTTGAACATGTTGCTTTCCAGCCGATCTGAGGAAGATCCATCTCAAGCATGATATAACCAGGAAGCAATTTATTATGATGAGTTGTTTTCTTGCCAGTTTTTGTAGTTCCAGAAACTTCTTCCATTGGAACCTTTATATCAGTTAGAACAGCAGAATCTATCTCTTTTTCATCAAGAAGTCTGCGTATCTCACGCTCAATCTTCTGCTCATAACCTGTAAAAGTCTGAACAATATACCAACTCTTTGCCATTAGGATTACCTACAATTAGATATTAGAATATAATACGAAGACCTTCTGTAAATACCCAATCAAGAAGTCCAAGAACTAATGCAACTGCGATTGTAGAAATAAGAACAACCTTTACAGAAGCAACTGCTTCAGCACGTGAAGGCCATACAACTTTTCTTAATTCAGCTACGCATTCTTTGCAAAACTGGACAAACTTCTTCATTACAAAATCCTCTTTTTATGAAATTTAACAGGCCAGGCAGGACTCGAACCCGCGACAACCGGTTTTGGAGACCGGGACTC
>JAKSSI010000101.1 GCA_024403175.1 Clostridia bacterium | reverse complement strand
AGGACACGCAAGAAGTGCTGTAATCCGTCTCGAGGAGGAATAAGCATGACCCGTTTTTTCAGCTCAAAATATGAGAAGTTAAAACCTTATGTTCCAGGCGAACAGCCTAAGGACATGAAGTATGTAAAACTAAATACAAACGAATCCCCTTTCCCACCTTCTAAAAAGGCTCAGGAAGCAGCCGCAATTGCAGCTCAAAAAGTTCAGCTCTATTCCGACCCTGAATGCAAAGACCTTGTAGAAGCTCTCGGAAAGTTAACAGGACTTAGCAAGGAATGGATTATTCCAGGAAACGGTTCTGATGAAAATCTTAACTACTGCTTTATGGCCTTTTGCGATGAAAACACTCCAGCAATTTTCGCTGATATAACCTACGGGTTCTATCCTGTATTTGCACAGATAAATAATCTTCCTTATAAGGAAATTCCTCTTAAAGAAGATTTTACTATCGACCCAAAGGATTACTATAACGCAGGCGGCACAGTATTCATTGCAAATCCTAATGCACCAACAGGAATTGCTCTTACATTAGATCAAATTGAAGATATAGTTAAGAACAATCCAGATAACATCGTAGTCATCGACGAAGCTTATGTAGATTTTGGAGCAACAAGTGCTATTCCTCTTACAAAGAAGTATAGTAATTTAGTAGTAACTCAAACCTTCTCCAAATCTAGATCCTTAGCCGGCGCAAGACTTGGCTTTGCAGTAGCTTGCCCTGAACTTATTCAGGATTTAAATACAATTAAGTATTCATTAAATCCTTACAACGTAAATTCCATGACTATGGCTGCAGGTATTGGAGTTCTTGCAGATGAAGAATATACCAAGGCAAACTGCAAAACAATTCAGGAAAATAGAGCATGGACTATAGATCAGCTTAGATCTTTAGGCTTTGATGTTTTAGAATCAAAAGCAAATTTCATTTTTGCAAAATCAAACAAAATTGACGGAGAACAGCTCTACTTAAAATTAAAAGAAAAAGGCGTGCTGATTCGTCACTTTACAAAAGAAAGAATCTCTCAATACAACCGCATCACTATAGGAAATAAAGAGCAAATGGAAATCTTTATAAACCTGGTAAAGGAAATACTTGGAGAATAATATGAGAACAGCAATTATCGAAAGAAACACAAATGAAACTCAGATTAAGCTTTCTGTAAATCTCGATGGAGCAGGCAGCAGCGATATCAAAACAGGTGTTGGTTTTATGGACCACATGCTTACCCTGTTTGCAAAGCACGGCGGATTTGATTTAAACATTGCTTGCAGCGGAGATACTTGGGTTGATTTCCACCACAGCGCAGAAGATATCGGCATTGCTCTGGGGCAAGCTTTTAAGCAGGCTCTTGGCGATTGCAAGGGAATTACTCGCTATGGCAATATGATACTTCCAATGGATGAATCTCTTATTCTTTCTGCAATTGATATTTCCGGAAGATCTTATCTTGGATACGGACTTAATATCCCTACAGAAAAAGTTGGCGAATTTGATACAGAACTTGTTGAAGAATTCTGGCTTGCATTTGTAAGAAATGCAAATGTAACTCTCCACATTCAGCAGCTTGCAGGAAGCAATTCTCACCACATTATTGAGGGTTGCTTTAAGTCTGTTGCAAGAAGCCTTAAGGCTGCTGTTGCAATTGATAGCAAGAATGCAGATTCTATTCCTTCCACGAAGGGAGTTCTCTAAATGATAGCAATTATAGATTACGGAGTTGGAAATCTGTTTTCTCTTAAAAGCTCTTTTGCTGAAATAGGTTATGAAGCAATTGTAACTAGCGACCCAGAAGAAATTAGAAGAGCGGATAAGATAATTCTTCCAGGCGTCGGAGCTTTCCAAGATGCAGCAGAGAAATTAAGAAACTCCGGACTTGGAGATGTTGTTAAGGCTGAAGCTCTTGCAGGAAAACCTCTTATGGGTATTTGCCTTGGCATGCAACTTCTTTTCGAAAAGAGTTTTGAATATGGCGAACACGAAGGACTCGGTTTAATTCCTGGCGAGGTTCGTCCTATAAAAGAAGTTATTCCAGCTGATTTCAAAATTCCACACATCGGATGGAATCCACTGATTATAAAGCAAGACACTCCCCTCTTTTCTAGAATTAGTCAAGGAGACTGCGTATACTTTGTTCATTCATTCTACGCAGTAACAGGAGCTGAAAATGTTTTAGCTACTGCTGAATACGGTGCAGAACTTACAGCAGCTGTTGCAAATAAAAATGTAATAGGTTGTCAGTTCCATCCTGAAAAGAGCGGCAATGTTGGACTTAATATTTTAAAAGCATTTTGTGAGGATATTTAAATGATACTTTTTCCCGCAATAGATTTATACGAAGGAAAAGCGGTTCGTCTTTTTAAAGGTCTTTATGAAGAAATGACTGTGTACAGCGAGCATCCTGAAGAAATCGCAAAAGATTTTGTAGAATGCGGCGCAACAGCAATTCACATTGTAGATCTTGAAGGCGCAAAGAATGGCAACACACCAAACTTCGAAACTGTTTGCAAAATAAAAGAAGCAAGCGGAGCTTTCTGCGAAATAGGCGGCGGCATTAGAAGTATGGATGTTGTAGATAAATACATCGAAGCAGGCATCGATAGAGTTATCTTAGGAACTGCAGCTGTAAAAGATGAAGCTTTTCTTAAAGAAGCAGTAAACAAATACAAAGAGAAAATCGTTGTAGGTGTTGATATAAAAGATGGAATGGTAGCTATAAAAGGCTGGACTGAAAAGTCTGAATTCGATGCATACGCATTCTGCGAAAAAATGCAAAACCTTGGAGTTAAGACCATCATTTGCACAGACATTTCAAAAGACGGTGCAATGCAAGGAACCAACAGAGAACTTTATAAAAAGCTTTCTGAAAAATTCTCAGTAGATATTACAGCATCTGGCGGTGTATCCACAATTGATGATGTTAAGTATCTTGCATCTATGAATCTTTATGGTGCAATCATTGGAAAAGCATATTACACAAAAGCAATTGATTTAAAAGAAGCTGTGGAGGTATGCAAATGATTACAAAAAGAATCATACCTTGTCTTGATGTTAAAAACGGACGAGTTGTTAAAGGTGTAAACTTTGAAGGACTTGGCGATGTAGCATCTCCTGTAGAACTTGCAAAATTCTACAGCAGCTGCGGAGCAGATGAATTAGTGTTCTACGACATTACTGCATCAGCTGAAGGCCGCGCCCTTTTTACAGATATACTTTGTGAAACAGCAAAGAGCGTATTTATTCCACTGACAGTTGGGGGAGGAATAAACAGCGTTGAAGATTTCGACAGAGTTTTAAAATGCGGAGCAGATAAAGTATCCGTAAACTCCGGGGCAATTAGAAACCCAGATTTAGTTGGCCAGGCCGCAAAGCTTTACGGCGACCAATGCGTAGTACTCTCTGCAGACATTAAAAGAGTTGATGGAGTATTTAGAGTATTCGCAAAAGGCGGCAGAGAAAACACCGGCATGGAAGCCATTGAATGGATTAAGCGCTGCGTTGGCGAAGGCGCTGGAGAAATCGTAGTAAACTCCATCGATACAGATGGTGTTAAAAAAGGCTTCGACTTAGAAATGCTTGAAGCTGTATGCAATGCTGTTTCTGTTCCTGTTATCGCTTCAGGCGGTGCGGGTTGCATTCAGGATTTCATAACATTGTTTAACAAGCTTCCTAAAGTAGATGCAGGCCTTGCAGCTTCCATCTTCCACTTTGGAGAAGTAAAAATAGAAGACCTTAAAAAAGAAATGTCTAAAGCAGGAATTCCTGCAAGAATTGTTTAAGCAAAGAGGAATTATAATGATAAATATTGATGAATTAAAATTCGACGAAAAAGGACTTATTCCTGCTGTAGTAGTTGATGAAGTAACAAAGAAGGTTTTAACTGTTGCATACATGAACAAAGAAAGCCTTCAGATTTCTATGGAAAAAGGCCTTACATGTTTTTGGAGCAGATCTAGACAGGAACTTTGGCTTAAGGGCGAAACAAGCGGCAATTATCAGCACATTGTTTCCATTACAGCTGATTGTGATAAAGATGCTCTCGTAGTAGTTGTAAAAAAGGACGGACCTGCTTGCCACCTTGGCACAGATTCCTGCTTTGAAAATCCACTTTGGCAGAGCGAAGAACTTCACGACTTTTCTTACGAAGGACTTTATGAACTTCTTGAAGGAAGAAAATCAAATCCTCAGGAAGGCTCTTACACATCTTACCTTTTTGATAAGGGCGTAGATAAGATTCTTAAAAAGATTGGCGAAGAATCCACTGAAGTAATTATTGCTGCCAAAGCAGAAGATAAACCTGAAACCATTTATGAAATTGCAGACCTTGCTTATCACGTAATGGTACTTATGGTAGAACAGGGAATTTCCTTAGAAGACATTCACAAGGAACTTGCTTCTAGACATGTTATTGACCACAAAGTTAAACAGGAGAAAATGACAAAATGATTCGTGCAGACCTTCACATCCATACAGTATGGTGTGACGGAAAAAGTACAACTGAAGAAGTAGTAAAAGCTGCCATTGATGCTGGAATGGATGCTATAGGTTTTTCAAGCCATAGCTACACTTCCTTTGAGCCTTATGGTTTAAATCCTGAAACTGAATTACAGTACAGAGCAGATGTTGCAAAGCTTAAAATCAAGTATGCAGATAAAATTAAAATTCTTCTTGGTATAGAGCAAGATGATTTATCCGACTACCCTGCATCCGATGAGTACGATTACATTATCGGTTCTGTTCATTGCATTCCAACAGAAGGCGAACCGCTTGTAACGGATCACACTCCGGAAATACTTGACGAAGGAGTTCAGAAATACTTTGATGGTGATTACTATGCTTACGCTGAAAAGTATTTTGAGAGACTTGCAAAAGTTGTTGAGAATACAAATTGTGATGTAATTGCACACTTTGATTGTCTTGCTAAGTTTAATGAGAAATCAAATTTCTTTGATGAAGATAATCCGCGTTATGTAGCTGCTTGGAAAAAGGCTGCCGATGAACTTCTTAAAACGGGTAAGCCGTTTGAAATTAACACAGGCGCCATTTCAAGAGGATGGCGCACAGATGCGTATCCGGCAAAGCCGATAAGAGATTATCTTAAAGAGCATGGCGCAAAGTTCATACTTTCATCAGACAGCCATACAGCGTCCACGCTAGAGTACAAATTCGCCGATTACAGCGATTATTTGAGCGACGAGGCAGTATTAGACTTACTAAACAAAAAATAGAATCTAAAAAGACATTTTATATTTCCTCGTGGACACGCTCTCGCTAAGCTGGGAGCCCAACAGCGGTTCTGGGGTTCTTGCATCGCCTTACGGCTCGCAACAACCAAGAACCGGTATCCCAGATTGTCCACACCGGAATCTATAAA
>JAKSSI010000100.1 GCA_024403175.1 Clostridia bacterium | reverse complement strand
AACTATGCAAGAGAAAAGAAGCTTCCTCTCGTTCTTGCTAGAACTGGCCAGACAGAAGAAGAAAAGCAGGCTATTTTAGATGCATCTAAAAAGATTCCTGTTTTCTTTGCTGCAAATTATTCCATAGGCGTTACACTTCTTATTCAGCTTGCAAAGAATGCTGCAAAGTCTATGCCTAATGCAGAAATCGAAATCGTAGAAGTTCATCACGACAGAAAGCTTGACGCTCCAAGCGGTACAGCTCTTGCTATTGCAAATGGTCTTAAGGAAGTAAGACCTGAAGCTGAAATTACTTGCGGAAGAAGCGGACAGAGGAAGCGTACACCAAATGAAATTGGTATTCAGTCTGTAAGAATAGGAAATGTTGTTGGAGAACACGAAGTACTTATCGGAACACAGAATGAAACAATCACTTTAAAGCACTCAGCTCATAGCCGTGCACTTTTCGCTGAAGGCGCTATTGCAGCAGCTGCATTCCTTGTTGATAAGCAGCCAGGCCTCTACGACATGAACAGTTTAATAAAATTTTAGGGGGATATAGAAAATGAAATTAGCGATTTATGGTTATGGTAACTTAGGAAAGGCTGCTGAAATCAATGCAAAGAACTTTCCTGATATTGAAGTTACTGGGGTTTACACAAGAAGAGATCCTAAGACTGTAACAACTATCGCAGCACCTGTTTACAGTGTTTACGATATTTTAGCTCATAAGGATGAAATTGATGTTCTTTTCATTGCTGGCGGAAGTGCTACAGATCTTCCAGTTATGACACCTGCACTTGCTAAGAACTTTAACGTTATCGACAGCTTCGATAACCACACTCACATTGCAGAACACTTTGCTGCAGTAGATGCTGCTGCAAAGGAAAACGGAAATATCGCTCTTATTTCCGCAGGTTGGGATCCTGGTATGTTCTCAATTGCAAGAGTATATGCAGAAGCAATTCTTCCTAACGGAACAAACTACACTTTCTGGGGAAAGGGCGTAAGCCAGGGTCACTCTGATGCATGCAGAAGAATTGAAGGTGTTGCAGATGCTAGACAGTACACTATTCCTAAGCCAGAAGCACTTGATGCTGTAAGAGCAGGAAATGCCGGCGAGCAGACAGCAAGAACAATGCACACAAGAGAAGTATTTGTTGTTGCAAAGGAAGGCGCTGACAAGGCAAAGATTGAAGAACAGATTAAGCATATGCCAGACTACTTCGAAGGTTATGAAACAACTGTAAACTTCATTACAGCAGAAGAAATGCAGATTAACCACGCAGGACTTCCTCATGGCGGTTTTGTAATCAGAAGCGGAAACACAGGCATTGAAAACGAAAAGAAGCACACTATTGAATATAATCTTCAGCTTGATTCCAACCCTGAATTTACTTCCAGCGTAATTCTTGCTTATGCAAGAGCAATCGACAGAATGCACAAGGAAGGCCAGACAGGTTGCAAGACAGTATTCGATGTAGCTCCAAAGTACCTTTCCGCAGTAAGTGAGGAGGAGATGCGTGCGCATCTGTTATAAGTTATGAATGAAGAAAAAATCATTTGCGAAAATTTAAGTGTAAACGAAGAAGGCGTACTTTCTATGAATGGGTTTACAATGACCCAGCTTGCAAAGGAATACGGCACACCGCTTTACGTTATGGATGCTGATAGAATCAGAAGAAATGTAAGAGCTTACATTGATTCTGCGAAGAAGCATTTCGGAGAAAATGCTCATATGGCATTTGCCAGCAAGGCATGTTCTTTCACAGAAATGTATAGAATCGTTGGCGCAGAAGGTATGTATATCGATGTAGTATCTCCTGGCGAAATTGCAACAGCAAAGAACGCTGGATATCCTCTCGAAAAGGCATATTTCCACTCCTGCAATAAGTCCGACGAAGATATTGAATATGCTATTAACAACGGCATTGGTTACTTTGTTGTAGACAACGAAGAAGAACTCTTTGCAATAGAAGCAATCGCCGCAAAGAAGGGCATGGTTCAGAAGATCTTAATTAGACTTACTCCGGGTATCGACCCACATACATTTGCTCAGGTTGCAACAGGTAAGATTGATTCCAAGTTCGGTTTTGGTATTGAAACTGGGCTCGCAGAAGATGTTCTTGCAAAGGCTCTTAAGTGCGAACATGTTAAGCTTATGGGCTTCCACTGCCACGTTGGTTCTCAGGTATTTGAATCCGATGTATATATGCAGGCTTCCGATAAGATGCTCGATTTTATTAAGCTTGCAAAGGATAAGTACGGATATGTTGCTGAAGAATTAGATCTTGGCGGCGGATACGGCGTAAGATATCTTGAAGAACAGCCAACACTTGATGTTGAAGCAAACATCAGTGCTCTTGGTGCATATCTTAAGGATGCATGTGCAAAGCGCGGCCTTACAATGCCTGGTATTGGTCTTGAACCAGGCAGAAGCATTGTTGCCGATGCAGGTCTTACACTTTACACAGTAGGTTCTGTAAAGAAGATTCCTGGATTTATCAACTATGTAAGCGTAGACGGCGGTATGACAGATAACGTTAGATACGCTATGTACGGTTCAAAATATACTGTTGTTAGCCCTGAAAAGATGAATTCTGAATGGACTATGACAGCTAGCCTTGTTGGAAGATGCTGTGAAAGCGGCGATATTATTCAGCCGGGCGTGCAGTTCCCTGCAGATTTAAAGAGAGGCGATTTAGTGGCAGTATTAACCACTGGAGCATATAACTACTCCATGGCCTCTAACTACAACAGAGTTCCAAGACCTGCTGTAGTAATGCTCTCTAAAGATGGCTCTTATGTAGCTGTTAAGAGAGAAAGCCTTGAAGATATATGTAGTTTAGACAAGTAGTTCTATGGTATAATTACTTGTTAGTGTAGCTACAGTAATTCAAGGGATAAAACAATTTGAGTAAGCAAAACGGAAAAAAGAACATTGTTATTTGTGGAGCTTACGGCTTTGGAAATGTCGGAGATGAGGCTATTTTAGAATCTATAATAGCCTCTCTTTCTATGTCTTATCCAAATTGCAATATTACGGTTCTCTCCAGAAACCCTGAAGAGGACGCTAAAAGAGAGGGTGTAACACGTGCTGTACATTCTCTTTCTCTTTTTGCTGTAATATCCGCTCTTAAAGAGGCATCTTTGTTTGTAAGCGGAGGCGGAAGTCTTATCCAGGATGTTACAAGCACACGAAGCCTTATGTACTACCTGTACACTATCAAGCTGGCTAAAAAGTATGGCTGCAAGGTAATGATGTACGGTAGTGGTATAGGCCCAATCATTCATAAAGAAAACCGTGGCAAAACAGCAGCTATTTTAAATAACTGTGTAGATGTTATTGCCTTAAGAGATAAAAAGAGCGAAAGAGAATTAGAAATTCTCGGTGTTAATAAGCCGGAAATTCTTGTTACTGCAGACTCGGCTGTTTCTCATAGAGTGGCGGATGATGCAGTAGTTGATGCCCAGATGAAAAAACTTGGTCTGGCAGAAGATGAAAAGTTTATTGTCATTGCTCTTAGAAAATGGAAAAACTTTGAATCCAAAATAGAAGATTTCGCAAAGGCTGCAGACTATGCCTACGAAAAGTACGGTTTAAAGCCTTTGTTCTTCCCTATAGATCATGCGGGCGATAGAGAAGCAGAAAGCCTTGTGGCTGAGAAGATGAAGGCTCCTTATGCCATCGTTGAAGATTCTCTTCCTGCAGACATTGCTCTTGGAATTATAAAAAAAGCAAGCGCGGTTCTTTCAGTTAGACTTCACGGTCTTATTTTTGCAGCTTCTGTTGGCACTCCTATGGCAGCTGTTTCCTACGACCCAAAGGTATCATCCTTTATGGAATACATAGGCGTAGATAATTGCATTGAATTTGAAGATGCTTGCTATGAAAAGCTTACATCTCTTATCGACAAGAGTCTTGCTCTTAGTCCTGAAAAGCTTGCTTTTGAATCTGATAAGCTTAAGAAATTAGAAAAAACTAATATTGAAAAGGCTGAAAAGCTGCTTGGAAAAGAAGATGGCCTTACAAAGCTGGCATTCTTTGAAAGCGATTTTAGGGTCGGCGGAATTCAAAAATCTCTGCTTAACATTCTTACAAATCTTGATTACAGCAAATACAGCGCTGATGTTTATTACTACGATTCCGAGTTTTTCTACGAGAAGCCTGAAAATCCAAATCTAAGATTTATTGAACTTAAGCCTTATCCTTATTGGTGCCGATTTGTTTTCTTTGGCCTTCTTAAGACCTTTGCAAAACAGAATCTCTCAGACAAGGAATACGATGTAGCAATAGATTTTAACAGCTATCAAAATGACTGCGCTGTTGGTGCTGCTACAGTTAAGGCTAAAAAGCGCGTTATGTGGATACATAACGACGTAGAGATTAAGCTTGCCAACGAACCTAAATATAAGATTTTGAAATTCTTTTTTAGCGGCAAGTATAAGCATTTTGATGCTTTCGCTGCAGTATCGCCAGGAATCGTTGATAGTTTTAGAAGAAGCACTGGTACAGACAAGCCTATAGTTGTAATTCAAAACTATATCAATACATATGAGATTATTGAAAAGTCTAAGTTAGAACCTGCTGTTACTGTTGATTTTGACGGATACAAACTGTGCAGTGTGGGCAGACTTTGTCACCAAAAAGGCTACGATATTTTGCTTGATTTATATGCAAAAGTAATTGAGCAAAGAAAGGATATGCATCTTTATCTTATTGGCGACGGCCCTGATAAAGAAAAACTTTTGGCTCAGGCTGAAAATCTTGGCATTTCAGATTATCTAACATTTACGGGTAATCAGACAAATCCGTTTGCGGTAATGAATCAGATGGATGGCTTTGTTCTTACTTCAAGATATGAAGGACAGGGCATGGTTATTTTAGAGGCTAAAACATTAGGCCTAGATTTATTCATCAGTAAAAATCTTGAAAAGTACAATCCAGGCATTGAAGGCAAGGACGATATAGTATCTGCGCTTATTAACGCAAAACCGGTAGAGAAGAAAACAGATCTTCTCAGTGATTATAACAACAATATTGCAAAAGGCCTTGAGAGCCTGTTTGAGGTGCACGCTTGAACATTCTGTTCCTTATAAACTACGCCGGTGGAGCCGGTACGGAAAAGTATGTTGATAACCTTCAGAGAATTTATACATCTGAAGGTAATTCGTGTTTTTTGGCTTACAATGTAGGCGACAGATTAGTAGAAACTATGAATGAAAGAGGCATTCCTTGTCTTCAGCTTGGTCTTACAAAAGCTGATTTTAAGGAGTCGCCAAAGATTCTTGCAGACTACTGCAAAGAGCATGAAATAAATGTTATTCATGTTCAATACCCTGTAGAAAATATCATTGCAGTTAAGTCCTTAAAGTATTACTCAAAGCCTCATGTTGTGCTTACTCGCCATCTTTCAGATTATCAGGGATTTAAGTG
>JAKSSI010000010.1 GCA_024403175.1 Clostridia bacterium | reverse complement strand
TCTGCCGAATGTCTTTTCAAAGTCCTTAGCAATGGCTCTTAAAAGTGGCATGTTTCTTGCAACCCAGTCAATCTTCATCTGACCGCTTGGTGCAAGATTTATATCCTTTATAATGCTCATGTTTTATCTCCTGTCTTCTATTTTTATATACTGACGTATCATTTTACCATAAAACCGAAGGATTTTTGAAATAACTTATTGACATATTTTGTATAATAATGGTAATATTTGTCATACAAGGCATCTTCTTGCAATTCTAATGCAATTACAGAATTAAAATTCAACCCCTAGCAAACATCCCCTTGTAAGAAGTGCCTTCATTTATTCAGAAAGTGCTTGCAATTTCAACCTTCCATGAGTATAATTATTAGGCATTCGTCTAACACTAATGCTCTCTGCTACGGAAGATGTCCGTAGCCAACAGACCACAGGGAGGTGACAAAATGAATAAGTACGAGCTGATGTTCATCATCAATCCTGTCTTAGAAGACGCTCAGAAGGAAGCAACAATTGAAACCGTAAAGGGTATCATCGCTGCTGACGGAGAAGTTGTCAACACAGATATCTGGGGAATGAAGAAGCTTGCTTATCCAATCGAAAAGAAGACAGAAGGTTACTATGTTGTAATGGAATTCAACGGAAACCCAACTCTTCCAAAGGAACTGGATAGAAGACTCAGAATTTCAGATAACTGCATAAGACACATCATCGTAGCAAAAGACGAAAAGTAGAGGTAAACTTATGAATTCTGTAGCTTTAATAGGAAGACTTACAAGAGATCCTGAAGTACGTTACAGCACTGGTGCAAATCAGACTGCAGTTGCTAGATTTACAATTGCTGTTGACAGAGAACGCACATCCAGAGAAGGAGAACAGAGCGCTGATTTTATCAGCATTGTATGCTTCGGTAAAACTGCCGAGCTCGTTGAAAAATACGTAGCAAAAGGCAGACTCGTTGGTGTAACTGGTCGTATTCAGACTGGCTCCTACGAAAAGGACGGAAGAAAAGTATATACTACAGATGTTATTGCAGATCGTGTTCAGTTTTTAGATAGGGGTAATAGTCCTGCAGGCGGAAGCTCTTTCACACCACAGCCAGCTAATAATGACTTTGGTGGATTCAGAGAACAGGCACCTGATGGATTTGAAAGACTCACAGACGATGATATCCCCTTCTAATCTAATTCAGGAGGAAAACCATTAATATGGAAAGAGATAATACAAAGAAAAAGCGCTTCAACGGCGGAGCTCATGCCAGAAAGAAGGTATGCCAGTTCTGTGCCGACAAGAGCTTAGAAGTTGACTACAAGGATGTAGAAACTCTTAAGAAGTACATCACAGAAAGAGGTAAGATTCTTCCAAGAAGAATCACAGGCGCTTGCACAATGCACCAGAGATTTGTTACTACTGCAGTTAAGCGTGCAAGAACAGTAGCACTTCTTCCATTCGATGCTGATGCACAATAGTTAAAAGAAAAAATTGCAGCCGACGGGTTGCAATTTTTTTATTTTTTGTTTCATACGAAAAAAGTATGGTAATAGGCTCAAAAGTTTGTCCTGTATATTGAAGATAACATTCTTTTTTTGATATAATTATTGCTGTATTTTTTATTTTTTATATAGGTGTTTTTATGGAAATTGGTTTTGATTCTGAAAAATATCTTGAGGAACAATCAAGATATATTCTCGAACGTATTGAATCTAAGCAGTGCGAACGTCTTTACCTGGAATTTGGCGGAAAATTAGTTCATGACAAGCATGCTATGAGAGTTCTGCCAGGCTTTGACGAGAATGCAAAAATTAAGCTTCTTGCAAAGATGAAAGACCACGCAGAAATTATTATTTGTATCTATGCTGGCGATATCCTTACAAACAAGACTCGTCAGGATTTTGGTATTACTTACGACTTAGAAGTAATGCGTCTTATTGATATGTTCCGTTCTTATGGCCTTTCCGTTAACAGTGTAGTAATTACACGTTATGAAGATCAGCCATCTGTAAATACTTTTATCAATAAGCTTGAACGCAGAGGAATCAAAACTTATAAGCACTACTTCACAAAGGGTTATCCAACAGATATCGATACTATCGTATCCGAAGAAGGTTATGGAAAGAACCCTTACATTGAAGTTACAAAGCCTCTTGTAGTTGTAAATGCTCCTGGCCCAGGTTCCGGAAAGCTTGCTACATGCTTAAACCAGCTTTACCACGAAGCAAAGCAGGGTACAAAGGCTCGTTATGCAAAATTCGAAACCTTCCCTATTTGGAACCTTCCACTTAAGCACCCTGTAAATATTGCATATGAAGCTGCTACTATCGACCTCAAGGATGTTAACATGATTGATAACTTCCACCTCGAAAAGTACGGTACAGTAGCTGTTAACTATAATAGAGACTTGGAAATGTTCCCTGTTCTTAAGAGAATTATCGAAAAGATTACAGGCGAAGAATCCGAATATAACTCACCAACTGATATGGGTGTAAACAGAGCAGGATGCTGCATTAGCAATGATGCTGCTTGCTGCGATGCATCCAAGCAGGAAATCATCAGAAGATATCTCCTTGCTGCTGTTGATTACAAGAAGGGCATCATTGATGCAGACTGTCTTAACAGAGCAAAGATGCTTATGGATGAAGTAGGTGTAACACCTTACGACAGAAGCGTTGTTAAGCCTGCTCTTAACTACAGAGAAACAAAGCGTCAGATGAATCCTGAACGTTATGAAAATACAATTATTATGGCTATGGAACTTCCAGACGGCCAGATTGTAACAGGCAGAAGCAGCAGAAGAATGGTAGCCGGTGCAGCTCTTATTCTTAACGCAATTAAGATTTTAAGTGGTTTCGACGACAGCCTATTCCTTATCTCTGATAGCGTACTTGCTACAATGCAGCACCTTAAGACAGATATCCTTTCTAAGAGCAAGGGTTCTCTTACAACAGAAGAAGCTCTTACAGCTCTTGCAATTTCTGCATCCGAAGATAAGGCTGCAGCTACAGCTTTAGAAAAGCTTTCCCAGCTTAGAGGATGCAAGGCGCACTGCACAGCTATTATTTCCGACAGAGATGCTCAGATTTTCAAAGATCTTGGTATTGATGTTACATGTGAAGCTGAATTTTCTTCTAATTCACTTTACACAGGCTAATATAAATAGTAAAATATTTCCAGGGATTCTTGCTTTAGGGGTAAAGCGAGGAACAATGGAAAAAGTAATAAAGTATATAGTATTAGTTTTAAGTCTCGCACTAGTTGCGGGACTTTTTGTGTGCATTTTTACTCACCCAAAAGTAGATGCTCCATTAGTAGATGAAAAGCTAAACGAAAACAACCAAGAAAAAGAAACTGAACCGAACTTATCTGAATCAACACCTATTACACCAAATCATTTATGGACTAAAGAAAGTCTTGCAAAAGAAATTGCAGGCACAACAGAATTTGTTCAAAAGGATGATAGTGTCTATTTGTTTTTTATAAAGCCATCAAATACTGGTTCTTTCTTTATAAGTGTTCAAGCTGAAATATTTGACGATAGCGGAAAATCTATAAGTTCATTTTTATCAGACAATAATACGGAATTCCAAAACGCCGCAAATAATGAAATCGAATATTCATTTAGCATGAATATTCAAAGTTTAAAAAACAAACTAGCCATTGCGGCTATTAGAGTATTTGACGCTGAAAAAAAAGAGACTCCTGTTATCTATCAGTTAGTAGTTAACTTTGATGGTAATAAAGTCTGGAATAATAATTTAGAAAGTAGAGGCGAATAATGAAAAAATTATTTTCACTGCTTTTATGCTTTTTAATTATTCTTTCTTCTAAAAATTATTCCTTCGCACTTACAATCAATTATGGGAGCGCAAAGCATCTTGGAACAATCAGTGGCGTTTACACAAAAGAACTGTGGCACTATTCAGAAGGCTACTGGACAATTGAAAGCGATGATGGGTCGAAAGGAAGAATAGAAGACTCTGAAATGTCTGAAGCAGCAAACATCGGAAATTATCTGAAATTCCGTGGGTTTGATTTTATGATACCTTTGCCTATTGAAGTTATAGAAGCATATAACAATGGAGACTATATTACCTTTTCTGTAGAAGAAACTACTATGCGACTAACTGATTTATTCGATACTCCATCTTTTTACGGAAGAATTCAAGATAACTATTTAGTGCTTCATGCAAATCCGGCAATGAGAAATTTTGGGGCTGCAACTTTTGCAACTTTTATTAATAGAGCAAATAGACTTCCATTAGTTGATATTGCATATGGAAACAATCTGTACAAAATTTATAAGTTCTCGAAATTTCAGGGAATCGCTGTAGGCAAATTTATACTCGGAGATGACTCAATAACTGTAATAGATAATTGTCTGCACCCAGCAATGATTAAAGATTACAACGGCACCCTTAACCCTGGGTATATGATTCGAATTGATAATAATGCACCTGTTTCAACAACTGGTTTAACTGTGGGAAACCGAACCTTTAAAGATGGCGGAGATTTAGGATATAGATTTATATATCCTTTTGCAGTTTCATTTACAGGATATAAATACGAAAAAGAAATAGTGCCCGACCCACCCGAGGATCCGAGCATTCCAAGTGATGAAGAAAACTTAGAGGCTGCCATTTTAGCGGCAGCCTCTAAGTGGAAACTTCACAGAGTGAAATAATTATTTTGTTGATGCAAATGCAGCGATAAGATCAGCAGCGGCATAGATATCAGAAACCTGGCAAACTTCTCCAGGGCTATGAATGTAGCGTGTTGCAACAGATATACCACCTGTCCAAACGCCTGTGCCGCTCTTTCTCATTTCGCCAGCATCTGTTCCACCAGCTCTTAAAACATCAAGCTGTGCTTTAATCTTCTTTTTCTTTGCAAGAGTCTGAAGCTTTTCAACAATTTCAGGATTGCAGATAACGCTCTTGTCCATAACCTTAATTGCAGCACCGTCTCCAATTTTGCAAGTACCAACATGGTTTGCTTTTGGAGTGTCGTCTACAAGTGTTGTATCAACAACGATTGCATATTCTGGTTCGATTCCATACGCTGCAGGCTTTGCACCGCGCAGACCAAGTTCTTCCTGAACTGTAAATACGAAATAAGAATCGTAGTATGCTTTCGTCATCTGCATAATAGCAAGAATCTGAGCTACACAACCAGCACGGTTATCAAGATAAGGAGAAGCAATTCTTGCACCTTCTGCCTCGGCATCTTTGCCTCCGAGAATTCTTACAGGTGTATCATAAATTGCCATGTCGCCAACCTTAACAAGCTTCTTAGCTTCGTCTGCAGATGCGGCACCGATATCGATAAATACAGAATCCATATCTGGATTTCTTACTCCACCATCTACATAAATTGTTCCGCTAATACCGTTAGCAAAACGAACAGGAATTGCAAGCAAATCAGCTGGATGAATTCCGCCAACCATTCCTACACGAAGAAGACCACTCTTTTCAATGTGAGTAACAATAAAGCCAATGGAATCCATATGCGCTGCTACCATAAGCTTTGGACCTTTTCCTTCTATATGAACAATAAGGTTTCCCATTACATCTTCTTTAATATCTGAAGCGTAAGGCTTTACAAGCTTTTTAATTTTTGCGGAAATTTCTTTTTCGTTTCCGGATGGTCCAAAACATTCATTAAGTTGTTTTAATATTTCAAATGCATTCATTTATTTATACTTCCCTTCCGAAACCGCTTTGATAAAGAGCTGCGCAAGTTTATATGCGTTGTCTATATCTTCAATATTTGCAACGGAGTTAGGACTGTGAATATTTCTAACAGGAACAGAAATGTTCGCTACTCTAATTCCTTCTAAACTTCTTTGAATAGCCTGAGCATCTGTACCTCCGGCAATTCTTCCCTTCATCTGCCAAGGAATATTTTTTTCTTCGGCAAGATCTCTTGTCATTTCGAAAAGACCTCTGTCATATACAGCGCCGCTATCCATAAAGCCAAGTACTGGGCCTTCGCCGCATCTTGTCACTTTCTTATTTTCTGCAACCCCTGCATAATCTGCAGCTGTAGTTCCTTCTATAACAAGTGCAAGTTTTGGTTTTACACTAAAGGCAGAACCAAAGGCGCCTCTTGCTCCAACTTCTTCCATTGCTGTGAAAACAAAAGTAACATCTTGAGGAAGTGGATGCTCTAATAAATTCAGTAAAACTGCACATCCAAATCTATCATCAATCGCCTTTGCTTTTACAAATTTATTTCCCATAAGAGCAAAGTCTGAATCAAAGCTTACATAGTCTCCAAGGGAAACATACTTTTCAGCTTCTCTTTTATTCTTTGCACCGATGTCTATGTAAAGGCTAGATGTCTTTGGCATTTCGCTGCGTTCTGCAGCAGTTGTAAGATGAATGGCTTTAAGTCCCATTACACCAGGAATTGCGTATGGGCCAACATAAACTTTTCTTCCAAGAATTACTCTTGGGTCGATGCCACCAACCATACCAAATTTAAGATAACCATCATCAGTAATTTTCTCTACCATGAAACCTACTTCGTCCATGTGCGCAGAGAGCATTAACTTGGTTCCTCTTACTTTGCCTTTTTTAAATACAATTAAATTTCCAAGAGCATCGGTTCTAATGCTGTCGGCATATTTCTTTGCATGGGCTTCAATGAATTCTCTTACATTTCCTTCATCTCCAGAAACGCCGGATAAGCAGCAAAGCTCTTCTAAATATTTTAACATGAGAGCAGCTCCTCTCCCGGATCCTGTGCATAAGCAGCTACAAGCTGTGCACAGTATTCGATATCTTTTATACTTACTGTTTCAACAGGAGTATGCATATACTTAAGTGGAAGACCAATAAGACCTGTTGCAATGCCTTCTTTTACAATCTGCATTGCCCATGCATCTGTACCAGTTCTTCCAGGCTGAACTTCAATATGGAAAGGAATTCCGTTATCCTTAGCCACCTTTTCCATTTGCTTTCCTACTATTCTAGAAATGTTAGGACCAATGGAAAGTGATGGACCTTTTCCAAGTTCAAAGCCCTGAGCTTCGCTTTGCATATCAGGTGTAATACCATGAGTAACATCTATTGCAGCACATGCTAAAGGAGCTTCAGCAAATGTTGCAACTGCTGCGCCTGCACCACCTGTTTCTTCGCAAGTGCTTCCAACAAATACAACATCCCAAGGAAGTGATTTTCCCTTAAGAAGTTTTGCTGCAAGAATTAAAGAAACAAAACAAGCTCTATCATCTAAAGTCTTGCTTACATATAAATCTTCGCCGAGATTAAAGCCTTCTGTTCTAAAAGCGATTGGAGTTCCAATAGGAATTTTCTTTACTGCTTCTTTTTGAGAAAGGCCTACATCAATTCGAAGGTTTTCCATTGGAATCGCTTTTTCCATTTCATCGTGGCTAAGCACATGTGGAGGCATTGCACAAACAACACCAACCATTGGAGTCTTAGTCATAATGATAAGATCTCTTCCTGGAAGCATTCTTGTATCTACACCACCGATTTGGCCAAAGCATAAGAAACCGTCATCGTGGCCGGTTACAATTAAACCTATTTCATCAAGGTGTGCTGCTATAAGCATTTTCCTTGCATTCTTTTTTCTGCTCTTTTTTGTTGCGATTAAATTGCCAAGATTGTCTATCTCAACTTTATCGACAAAAGGCTTTATTGCTTCTGCTGCAATCTGAGCAACAGGACGCTCAAAGCCCGATGGTCCTTGGCTTTCGCAGAGCATATGTAAATAATCTCTAGTTTCCATTTTTATAACCAAAGCTTCTGTGGATATTCTCCATCATCAGTTTTCTTTTGCATTGCTGCAACCATCATATCTCTGTCTTCTTTATTTGTTACACCGTACCACTTGTCCGATGTTGGAAGAATTTTAACTCTTGCCTTTCCTTCGTTAACAAGATCTGATGTAACAATAGGAATAAAGAATTCACCTTTAATTGGGTCGGTATTTAAAATGTTTTCGAGTGCTGCAGGGAAACGATCTTCAAGTTCCTTAAGAATAGGTTTTGTAAAGCCAAAGAAATTCATAGAGACATTTGTGCCTCTTGGAATTGTTGTCCAGCTTTCGCCGTCGTCTAAAGTAAACTGAATATCATCTCCATTTAACTGAATAGTCTTTCTTTCATCAATGTGAGAAAGGTATCCGTCCTTTGTAATGCAAACACCTCTGCTTACACTTCCCTTTGGAAGGAGTGTGTTTTCAATCTTATATCCGCCCATGCAGAATTCATAAACATCTGAATTGTTTTCCTGCATAAGGTAATCGTAATGTGCTTTAAATACTTCCGGACCATAATAGTCATCTGCATTAATAACAACAAATGGACCATCAATTAAATCCTTTGCAGAAAGAATTGCATGGCCTGTTCCCCACGGCTTTACTCTGCCTTCTGGAATTGAAAAACCTTCAGGAATATTTTTAATATCCTGGAAAGCATACTGAATATCCATATGCTTTGCAGCACCTTTATTCATTATTGCTTTAAAGTCTTCTTCAATTTCGTGCTTAATAATACAAACTACTTTTTCAAAGCCGGCACGCTTTGCATCATAAATAGAATAGTCAATGATGAGTTCTCCGGATGGTCCGATTGGATCCATCTGCTTAAGTCCACCATATCTGCTGCCCATACCTGCAGCCATTATTACTAATACCGGTTTTTTCATTTTGTGTCCTTTTATTGATTGATTTTCTTTACTGCATCTAAGTATTTTCCTAAGATGCCAATATTAACGTAATAATATGAAAAGCTATTTTTTTTCTGCACTTCAATTAAGCCCGAGATTGTAAGCTTGCTCATGTGCTGAGAAATAGTCGATTGACTGTAAGTAAATTTTTCGACTAAATCTTTTGTGCATGGTTGTCTTCTTTGCATATTCTCTTTGTAAATATACTTAAAAAGTTCAACCCTTAGTGGATGAGCAAATGCATCGGAGACCTTTGCGATAATCTCAGCCTCTTCATTAAATTGCAGTTTATCTCTTCTGATTCTCATTACTTAATTGCTTCAAAAAGATCCTTAAGATAATCTCCTGCTGCGCCTTCAATCATACCAAGGTCTACTGCCTTTGCGATTTCTGGGTCGATAGGAAGTTCTGCTGTATTTGGAATGCCGTAAGAAAGTGCAAGCTTCTTAATGTGGCTTTCACCGAATGGACGAATAATTTCATCGCAGTGTGGGCACTTTACATAGCTCATGTTTTCAACAATACCAAGTACAGGAATGTTCATCATACCAGCCATCTTAACAGCCTTTTCAACAATCATTCCTACAAGTTCCTGAGGGCTTGTAACAATTACAATACCGTCTACAGGAAGGCTCTGGAATACTGTGAGTGTTACATCGCCTGTTCCTGGAGGCATATCAACAAACATGTATTCTTCGTTTTCCCAAATTACATCTGTCCAGAACTGCTTAACAGCACCTGCAATAACAGGACCTCTCCATACTACTGGATCTGTCTGATTCTGAAGAAGATAGTTAATAGACATTGTATCGATTCCTGTCTTGCTCTTAATTGGAATCATATACTTTTCATAAGCAAGTTCAGGGATTCCATCAAGACCAAATGCCTTTGGAATAGATGGGCCTGTAATATCTGCATCAAGAATAGCAGTCTTAAAGCCAGCCTTTGCTGCCTGTACTGCGAGCATGCTTGTAACAAGGCTCTTGCCTACGCCGCCCTTACCGGATACAACACCGATAACCTTCTTAACATTGGAATATTCGTTTAAATATGCACGGAAGTCTGGTGTTCCTCTATCTCCACAACCTTCTACTCCGCAACTTGAACAATCATGTGTGCAATCTTCAGCCATTTTCTTTTCTCCTTATATAATTCTAATTTGTTAACATCATTAATAAATAAAATGCACAGCTACCTACCATGGTAAGTGCTAAAATAAAAGCGAGGAATCTTGCGGCTCCGCGTCTTTTCTTTTCGTAATTTTTATTCGCCACTCTTCAAAACCTCAATATCTAAAGTATTTCTGCTTTCAGCCAAACCTCTTAAACTAATGTCGTAATCGATGGATAATTTTTGTTCATCGCCTTCAATCATCATTCCTGATACATCGTTTGTTAAAAGCTCCATTACGATATTTCCGTAAGGTGTGGAATAGAGTCCGGAAAATCTTTTTCCTTTTTCAAATTCCATAACTGTTTCCTGCATGTTGTGGCCGCTTCTTGTCATAGTCACTTTTCCCTGCTTAATAGTGAGAGAAGTTTTGCAGCCTTCCATACCGGAAATTTCGGTTTCGTCGTAGCTAATGTAAGTTGTGTTTCCTTCGCTGGAAATTGTGCCAGAAGTAATGAATTCTATTACATCTTCCTTTTCCATTGAGGACATTAATTTGGTAAGCGGGTTGGAATCTCTTGGAATCTGCTTACCTGTTATTTTCAGCATTATATCTTTCATAACCTAACTCAATAATCTCATCAATAATCTCAGAATACGTCATTCCCTTTTTCATCATCATCTTTGGGAACATTGAAATACTTGTAAAACCCGGAATGGCATTTATCTCGTTAATATAGAATTTGCCATTCTTCTTATCTAGCATAAAATCTACACGAGCAAAGCTATCACAGCCACAAGCCTTGTATGCACGCTTAGCCATTTCAAGAACTGTATCGGCCTGCTTCTTTGTAAGGTTGGCGGGTACAAGAGTTTCAGATGCTACGTTATTGTACTTTGCATCATAATCATAAAACTCTGCTGCAGGAAGAATTTCCCCTGGGACACCTGTAATTAATTTTTCAATTCCCATTACAGCTGTTTCAATTTCTCTGCAGTCAACGCCTTGCTCAACTACGATTCGCTCGTCAAACTTTGCTGCAATTTTAAGAGCCTTTCGAAGTTCCTTCTTTTCTTTTACTTTTGTAATACCAACGGACGAGCCCATATTGGCAGGTTTTACGAAAAGAGGATACTTAAGTGTCGCATTAATTTCGTCTTCTTTTTTCTTTCCGATTTCATCGGCAAAAAGTGCTACATAAGGAGTTTGAAGAAGTCCTTCAGCTTCGAAGATTTTCTTTGCAACTATCTTATCCATTGTTGCTGCACAAGCAAGAACTCCGCAGCCACCAAATGGAATTCCAACAAGCTTTAAAAGGCCCTGCACAGTGCCATCTTCGCCGTTTGGTCCGTGAAGAATTGGAAGTGCAAAATCAATAACCGATTTAAGACTTTTCTTACCTGTTCCAAGAATCTGAATAGCAAACTTTTCAGGATTTTCCTTTAAATCTGCTTTAGCTTTCTTTTCCCAAGATCCATCAGCAATGTTTGCTACTGGTCCTTTATAAAGAAGCCATTCGCCCTTCTTGGTAATGCCAATTGTTTTTACCTTGTATTTATTTGTATCAATTGCATTTATAACATAGCAGGCAGAAACGCAAGACACCTCGTGCTCTCCGCTTTTGCCGCCAAATATTACGCCTATAGTTTTTTTCATATTAGTCTACTCTATTTACCATGTTACCTGTACGGTATCCATTGATATCATCGTAAAGAATCTTAAGAAGTCTCTGACGTGTTTCTAAACCCTTCCAACCCATATGCGGTGTGAGAATAACTTCTGGCATTGTGTAAAGTGGGTTGTCAAAAGCTGGAGGTTCTGTTTCCTGAACATCAAGTCCTGCACCTGCGAGTCTGCCTTCTTTAAGAGCCTTAATAAGCGCAGCTTCATCAATAAGAGCACCTCGACCCGTGTTGATAATGCACGCAGTCTTTTTCATCTTATTAATTGCTTCTTCGTTAATGATATGCTTTGTAGTTTCGTTAAGAGGGCAATGAAGTGTAAGATAATCTGCATTAGCTAAAACTTCGTCTAAGCTACAGTAATGAATACCTTCTTCATCTTCGCGCGGAGTGCGGTTATAAACATAACATGTCATATCTAAAGCTCTTGCAACTTTCATTACTGTCTTTCCGATATGGCCCGCACCGATAACGCCTAAAATCTTACCGTTAACTTCTGTATGAGATACTGTAAGATGATCTGTGAAATTTGTTCTGTCGCCTCTGCCAAGCATCTGCATCTGAACTTGCATTCTTGAAGAAAGTGCAAGTATCATCATGATAGCTGTGTGGGCAACTCTTTCGCTGGAATATGCAGGAATATTGCAAACTGCAATTCCCTTTTCCTTGCATGCAGGAATTGGAATATTGTTATAGCCTGTACCGGCTTCACAAATAAGCTTTACGGAAGAAGGCATTTTTGCAATCTGTTCTGGTGTTACAACCAGTTCCTTTGTAACAAGAACTTCTGCACCTTCTGCTCTTGGGAGTATGTCTTCTGGCTGACATTCGTCATAAACTACAACTTCATCTCCAGGAACCCCCAAAGTGTTGTAATCTACGAGGCCATCGTAATTTACCTTTTTGCCGTTTAATATTACTATCTTCATATATATGCCATCCTCCATTTATCCTTGTATTATAACATATTTTTATATATAATTTCACTATTCGTGTTTTGATAAAAAACTGAACATACCTATGAAAGGAATCCCGTTATGAAACAATTTATTATCAAACATTTCGTAAAAAATCCGGACGATTTAAAGGATCCAGAAACTCGTCAAAGTTATGGATCAGTAGCTGGCGGGGTCGGCATAGTTTCCAACTTAATACTTTGCATATTTAAGATTGGTGCCGGGCTTATTTTCTCGTCCATTGCTATTTTAGCCGATGGTATTAACAACTTGGCCGATGCCAGCGGATCTTTAATCACACTTGTAGGCTTTAAGCTTGCAGGAAAAAAACCTGACAAAGATCACCCTTATGGACATGGTCGTACAGAATATCTTGCAGGCCTTGTAGTTTCTGTAATGGTTTTAGCCATTGGTCTTTCACTTTTTAAGACTTCTGTTGAAAAGACTATCCACCCAGAACCACTTGAATTTAGCATTCTTACTATCGTGATTCTTGTACTTGCTATTTGCATTAAACTTTGGCAGACAAGCTTTAATGTAAGTGTAGGAAAATTAATAGATTCAGATGCCCTTTTAGCTACTGGCGCAGACTCCAGAAACGATGTAATTTCAACATCTGCAGTACTTTTATCCGTTATTATCGGAAAGTTTGCAGGAATTAATGTAGACGGCCCTGTAGGCATCATCGTAGCACTGTTTATTATTTGGAGCGGCATAGGCCTTATTAAGGAAACAGTCGCACCTATTCTTGGCCTGGCCCCAGATGAAGAACTTGTTGAAAACATTATTGCAACAGTTATTAAAGATGATTTCGTACTTGGAGTACACGACGTTATCGTTCATGACTACGGCCCAGGCAGACTTTTTGCTTCTCTTCATGCA
>JAKSSI010000001.1 GCA_024403175.1 Clostridia bacterium | reverse complement strand
GTCTTCCTCGCGAACACGGCAGGTAGGAGAATTGCTTCTCCGGCCCATAGTCTTTAATTTCCGCGTGGGCAAGTACAGATCGCAGACAAATTATTGTATGTTGTTAATATAATATCACGCCGTGAATTATCAAGTCTACAATATAATATGATTTTTACAAAAAGCTTTGATGAAATTTTACTTAAAAAGAGTATAATAAGAATGCAAACTATTTGATTTTTAAGGAGTAATTTATGGGTAAACATGGTGGAATTTCTCTGATGGCTGCAGAGATAGTTGAAGAAGTAAAAACACTTAACGGATTATGCACAAAAAAATTCCATGCGGATATTCTTACACATGGAATTGATTATAAGGCTTTAAAAGAAGGCGACGTAATTGAGGCCGACGGAAAGGCTGTTAAAATTACAAGAGTTGGCAAGCCATGTTTCGACGAATGTCCTCTTGAAAAAAAGCCTTGTATCTTAAATGGTAATGTCGCATTTGGTGAGGCTGCCGATAAATAATTCGGCTAGCAACATCGGCAAATTGTCTCGATTATCTAAATTAACTTCAATTACTGTAACATCGCTCATTTGGGCGATGTTTTTATTTAGTTTAGTTTCGCAGTTTTTTCTTAAAACGCCTAAAACGTTGGAATTTGAAGTGATTGCGGATTCAACGGCCGCATTAAAAATGTCTGCTTTTTCTTCCATCCAGCCAAGCTCATCCATTACGAGAATGTCTTTTCCCTGAGTCTGTTTAAGTATTTCGCAGCCTATAGAGTTAAACGCATCTGGGAATCCAGATTCATATCTTCTTCCGACTAGTCCACTAATTTTGGGACTAACGTTGATGGAGTGCATAACAATGTCGTTTCCATCCATAACAGTCTTAAACCCGCCCACGGAAATAAAAGGGTTTCTAATACCAAGGATTCTCAAACATTCATTTATAACAGTGCTTTTACCTATTTGTTTTTCACCCGTAAGAAATATTTTCATTCTTAAATTCCTTTCCTTGTAGTTTTATATATATTTTAGTATACTTTTTTCTATGAAAAAAGTCATTTCAATCATATTAATATTCGTATTGGTATTTTCAAGCTGCGCCTGCTCAGCTAAAAAAGAAACTGAAGTAATCGGCGAAAAAATCGTAGATGGTGCAGGCAGAGAAATAGCTATTCCAAGTAATCCTAAAGAGGCTACTATAGCCTCTGTTTATGCTGTAAGCGTGCCGTTCTTTTCAGCCCTTGGCATAACAGACAGGGTACTTGCTGTAAATGTAAAATCTACTTTCTGGAAAACTGCTGATTCAAATTTAGCCGCTGCCGGAACGATAGGCAAAGGCGTTGTTGACTTGGAAAAATTAGCCGCATATGCGCCAACAGCTTTGGTTCATAGAAGTAACGACCCTGAAACATTAAAAGCTGTGGATAAACTTGGTGTAGAGGTTATCTGTATTACTGTTGAAAATATGGATGACATTAAGTATACACTTCGTATGCTTGGAAAATATTTTGGTGCAGAGGATCGCGCTGAAAAAACTATAGATTGGATTGAAGGCAAATTTGCTTACATTGCAGATATAGTTAAAACGATTCCTCAGTCTGAAAGGAAAACAGCTCTTCTTGTTGGTGGCGAACTTGGACGAATCGCCGGAAGCGATATGCTTCAAACATGGATGATAGAGCAGGCTGGAGGAATTCCTGTAGCAGATGTCGGCGAAAATCATAACTGGCTTAATGTTGGTGTTGAAAAGGTGTTTGAATACAATCCAGATGTTTTATTCTGCACTAGCTCAACAGCAAGAAATTATACTACAGAAGAAATTTTAGCAGACCCTGCCTGGGCTGCTATGACAGCTGTTAAAAACGAAGATATATATGTTATTCCAACTCAGTATGATTCTTGGGATATGCCTGGAATTTCCTGCGTACTTGGAACAATGTATATGCTTAGAGAAATGTATCCAGACTACTTCTCCGTTTCAGATTTTGAAGATGAAGTAGACGACTACTATAGATTTATGTTTGGAAGATGCTTTGACGATGTTCTTGAAATAGATTGGTCTAAGTTTTAATGATTAGCACTGGAAAAAACGAAAAAAGAAAATTTGCATTCAGCATGATAATACTTTTTGTCGTGCTGTTTTTTGCTGTTGTTTTTGCCATTTGTTTAGGTAAGTATCCTGTAAGCGCAGGCGAAAGTTTATCAATTATTCTTAGAGCAATTTTTAGGCTAAAGCAGACTGCTCCAGACATGACAGTAAATGTTGTTCTGCGTTTAAGACTTCCAAGAATACTCGCATCAATTTTTGTGGGTGCAGCTCTTTCTATTTCTGGTTCAACATACCAAGGTATATTTAAAAATCCTTTGGTTTCTCCTGATTTTCTTGGTGTATCTTCAGGTGCTTGCATTGGTGCCGCAATAGGCATACTTTTAAATCTTTCCGCCGCAAGCATTTCTATCATCGCCTTTGTTGGCGGAATTATTGCTGTACTTCTTACAGCAAGTCTTCCTGCTCTTATGAATAACAGATCTAATATAATGCTTGTTTTGGCAGGTATTATTGTTGGGTCGCTGATGTCTTCAATTTTAGGATTTATAAAATACATTGCAGATCCTACAACTCAGCTTGCTTCAATTACTTACTGGACTATGGGTAGTTTTCAGTACAGTTCATTTGAAGATATCATTACAATGCTTATAATCTTTATCCCTGCCATTGCTGTTTTGCTTTTAATGTCTTGGTGGATTGATGTACTTTCTATGGGCGTTGAAGAAGCAAAATCTCTTGGTGCAAATGTAAGACTTGTTAGAGCTATTGCAATTCTTTGTTCAACAGTTCTTACTTCTGGCTCTGTATGCATTGCTGGAACAATAGGCTGGGTTGGTCTTATTATTCCGCACTTTGCGAGAATGCTTGTGGGCGTTTCAAACAGAAAATTAATGCCTGCATCTTGCCTTTTGGGCGGTCTTTTTATGTTAATTGTAGATACACTTACAAGAACTATTGGTATAGATGAAATGCCTGTAAGTATTATGACAGGTGTTATTGGTGCACCGTTCTTTATTTGGCTGTTAGTAAAGAGAAGGAATCAAATCCAATGATTTATGAGATTAAAGATTTAACATTTTCATATGGAAAGAATCCTGTTTTATGCGATGTAAATCTTAGCCTTGCCGAAGGAGAACTTGTTACAGCTCTTGGTAGAAATGGTGCAGGAAAAAGTACGTTGTTTTCGTGCATTACAGGTCTTTTAAAACCGCAGGGCGGAGAGATACTTCTTGAAGGTAAGAATATTAATTCTCTTAATGAAAGACAAATTGCTTCTGTAGTTTCTTTCGTACCACAAAATCATGTGCCATCTTTTGGATTTAGCGTTTTCGATTTTGTTCTTATGGGTACTGCATCAAAAGTCGGACTGTTTTCTCATCCAGGAAAAGAAGAAGAAAATTCTGCTCTTGCTGCACTAGAAAGACTTGGTATTAGCAATTTTGCAGATAGATCTTATATGGAACTTTCCGGTGGTGAACGTCAGCAGGTATGCATAGCCAGGGCAATTGCAGCGAAGCCAAAAGTGATACTCTTTGACGAACCGACTGCGCATCTTGATTACACAAATCAGATAAAAGTTTTAAGAATAATAAAAGAATTAGCAAAAGACGGCTATGCCATAGCTGTTACAACGCACGACCCAAATCATGCCATTCTTCTTGACGGAGATGTTTACCTGTTTGATGGTAAGGGGCATGTAGAAAGTGGCAGCAGCAAGGAACTTATTAACGAAGAAAAACTAAAGAGCATATATGGCGACGAACTTAAGATTCGATATTTAGAAGAGTTTGGCCGCAATGTATGTCTGTATCCCTCACTTGATTAAAGGAGAAAATATGGTCCTGGAAAGATACGAAAGAAATGTTCCTTCAATTTCCGAAGAAGAGCAAAAAGCTCTTGCTGAAAAGAAGGTTTTAATAGTTGGCTGCGGAGGCCTTGGTGGCTACCTTATTGAACATATGGTAAGACTTGGGGTCGGTGAAATTACTTGTGTTGATGGAGATGTTTTTGCTGAAAGCAATCTAAATAGACAACTGTATTCTTCTGATGCAACAATGGGAAAATCAAAGGCTTTAGTAGCAAAGGCTAGAGCTCTTGCCGTTAACCCTAATGTTAATGTAATAGCTGTAAACGAATTTTTAACAGAAGAAAATGCGGATGCATTGGTTGCAGGAAAAGATTTGGTGCTCGATGCGCTTGATAATCCTACTGCGAGATTAATATTAGAAGATGCATGTGCTAAAGCAGGAATTGATATTGTCCATGGTGCAGTAAACGGCTGGCTTGTTCAGGTTTGCGTAGTACCTGCAGGTTCTATGATTCTGCATGATCTTTATGAAACTGGATGCGAAGGCGAAATAAACAAGAGTGTGCTTGCTCCTGTTGTTTCTTTATGCACAAGCCTTCAGGCTAATGCGGTAATTAAAATGCTTACTGGAAAGAAGCCTCATCTTTATGGAAAGCTTCTTATGATGGATACCCTTACTGCAGAGAGCAATATAGTACCTCTTATGTAGTCACAAAAAAATGAAAATCAAAACTCAAACATTATCTTACGAAGAAGATTTAAAGCTTTCAAAACCACAACGTTTAACTCCAAAGAAACCATCTATGCTTTTTAGAAGCATTGTTAGAGTTGCATCTTCTTTCGATTTAAAAGATGTTAATTTTACTTTCACTAAAAACATTGAAACTGCAGGAGAGGGCCCTTATCTTATCTTGATGAATCATTCAAGCTTTATAGATCTTGAAATTGTTTCTAAGATTTTTTATCCAAAGCCGTACTGCATTGTATGCACCAGCGATGGTTTTGTAGGCAAGCCCGAACTTATGCGTCAGATAGGCTGTATTCCTACCCAGAAATTCGTTAGCGACCTCGGTTTGATAAAAGATATCAGCTATACATTAAACACGCTTAAAACCAGCGTTTTGATGTATCCTGAGGCAAGTTATACTTTCGATGGCAAGGCTACACCTCTGCCTCCAAGACTTGGTGTACTTTTAAAGCGTCTTAATGTGCCTGTTGTTATGGTAAGAACTTATGGTGCATTTACTAGAGATCCACTTTATAACTGTCTTCAGAAAAGAAAGCTTGATGTAAAGGCTGAAGTAAGTTGCCTTGTATCTAAAGAGCAGATTAAAGAATTAAAATCTGAGCAACTTGATGAAATTCTGATAAATGCATTTACCTTCGATAATTTCCGCTGGCAGCAAGAAAACAATATTAAGATTCCAGAAGCGTTTAGAGCAGATGGTCTTAATAGAATTTTATACAAGTGTGCAGACTGCGGCGAAGAAGGTACTATGGAAGCCGGAGGCACAAAGATTCGTTGCAGGCACTGCGGTGCAGAGTACGAACTTGATGAATACGGAAAGCTTCGGGCTATAAAAGGCTCGGGTCGTTTTGATCATATTCCTGATTGGTATGATTGGGAAAGAGAAGAGGTTAGAAAGAGTCTTGAAGATGGTTCGTACATTTTAGATACCGATGTGAATATCGGTATGATGGTGGACTACAAAGCTATCTATATGGTAGGTGAAGGGCACCTTGTTCATAGCAAAGATGGTTTTACTCTTACTGGTTGCGATGGACAGCTTAATTATCATCAGTCCCCGCTTCATAGCTATAGTCTTTATTCAGACTATTTCTGGTACGAACTAGGCGATATTATTTGCATAGGCGGAGGAGATGCGCTTTTCTACTGTTTCCCAAAGAAGCCTGATGTTGTGGCTAAGACAAGACTTGCGCAGGAAGAACTGTACAAGATGCTTAAGAAAAGTCCAAAAGTATAATTATTAACAATAAATTTGATTGACAGTGCTACTTTATTGTAGTAAAGTTAATCCATTAAAAGCATTGATGAAGAGGGCCTTGGCAAAGCAAGCCTTTAGAGAGACAGCGGTTGGTGCAAGCTGTTGGAACTGTTGCCTGTGGCTGTAGCTTCTGAGCTGAAAGGAAGAAAGCATTAGCAAGTAGAACCTTTCCGTATGGCTGCGTTAAAGCATAGGAGTTGATAGACTCTGAAAGTGGTCGCTAAAAATAGCGGCAATTTGAGTGGTACCGCGGGTAGTATTTACAACTCGTCTCAAAGTAATCTTTGGGGCGAGTTTTTTTAATCGCCTTAACTTACTTGGTTTAAGCAAAAGGAGAAAACAAATGGCACTTATTTCAGGACTGGATTATAAGATTCAGGAAATGGCAGGAAGAATTAAGGACTTAAGAGAAATCGTAGGCCTTACTACTTTCGAAATGGCATCTAAGACAGACGTAAGCGTAGAAGAATACGAAGCTTGCGAATCCGGTCTTTCAGATCTTAACTTTACTTTTATCTACAGATGCGCGCTGGCTCTTGGCGTTGACATTACAGATATTATCGAGGGTCACAGCCCTAAGCTTTCATCTATCGAAGTTACAAGAAAAGGCGAAGGTCAGGAAATTGCTAATGCTCACGGCATGACATATTACAACCTTGCAAACTCTTTCCAGAATAGAATTTCCGAACCTCTTTATGTACGCAGCAAGTACAATGAAGAAGCTCAGCATAAAGACATTGAACTTACATCTCATGAAGGACAGGAACTTGATATTGTTATTTCTGGTAGACTTCTTGTTCAGGTAGGCGAACACAAGACTTATTTAAACCCTGGCGATACAGCATATTTTAACTCTGCTGTTCCGCACGGTATGATTGCTGTAGATGGTCAGGATTGCGAATTCTACGCTATCGTACTCAATCCATCTGGTGCTCCTATTCCTGAACTTTCCGGCGAATATGTTGGTCTTCACGAAGAAACATCTACAAAGGTTGAAGATACTCAGCCAAGAATTTATCAGAAGTATGTAGACGTTGAAACAAACGAACACGGTACACCAACTTCTGTTAAGTTTAAGAATACAGAAAAGTTCAATTTTGCTTTCGATATCATCGATGAGCTTGCTTACTCAAAGCCTGATAAGCTTGCTATGATTTATGTATCTAAAGACCACGAAGAAAAGAGAATTACATTTAATGAATTAAGACGTGCATCCAACCAGTGCGCTAACTACTTTAAGAGCCTTGGAATTAGAAAAGGCGATAAGGTAATGCTTCTTTTAAAACGTCACTATCAGTATTGGTTTGCTATGCTCGGACTCAATAAGATTGGTGCAATTGGTATCCCTGCAACTCATCAGCTTCAGGCTCACGATCTTGAATATAGATTTAACGCTGCTGGAGTTAAAGCTGTAATTTGTACAGCTGACGATGGTGCTGCAGAACAGGTAGACATTGCTGCAGCAAGCTGCCAGACAATTACAGATAAAATGATTGTTAACGGCTCAAGAGAAGGCTGGAGAACATTCAATGATGAATATACACTCTTTAGCAGTCACTTTGATAGAACAGAAGATTCTCCTTGCGGAGACGATTTACTTCTTATGTTCTTTACTTCTGGTACATCTGGATATCCAAAGATTGCAGCACACAACCATAAGTATCCTCTTGGACACTTCCACACAGCTAAGTACTGGCACTGCGTAGAACCTGAAGGAATTCACTTTACAATTTCTGATACAGGTTGGGCAAAGTCTATGTGGGGTAAGTTCTACGGACAGTGGCTCTGCGAAGCAGCAATCTTTGTTTACGACTTCGATAGATTCCACGCAGACGATATTATGCCTATGTTTGCTAAGTATCAGATTACAACATTCTGTGCACCTCCAACAATGCTTAGAATGATGATTAAGGAAAATCTCAGCATACGATTTCTCATCAGTAAGACATATGACAACCGCCGGTGAAGCTTTAAATCCAGAAGTTTACAAGCAGTTTGAAAAGCTTACAGGCCTTCAGATTCTTGAAGGTTTCGGTCAGTCCGAATCTACAATGATTATCGGTAATATGGTAGGTGCTAAGCACAAGGTTGGTTCTATGGGTAAGCCTGCACCAATTTACAATGTAGAACTTGTAGATGCAGATCTTAATCCTGTACCAGATGGCGAAGTTGGTGAAATCGTTATTAACATTAAAGACGGACTTCCATGCGGACTTTCCACTTGCTACTATGGCGACGAAGAAAAGACTGCAGAAACATGGTGCAAGGGCTACTATCACACAGGCGATACAGCTTGGAGAGACGAAGATGGCTTCTTCTGGTACGTTGGTCGTACAGACGATATCATCAAGTCTTCAGGCTACAGAATCGGACCTTTCGAAATCGAATCCGTTATTATGGAACTCCCGTATGTTCTTGAATGCGGTGTATCTGCTGCTCCAGACCCAGTTAGAGGTCAGATTGTTAAGGCAAGCATTGTACTTGTTAAGGGCACAGAACCATCTGATGAACTTAAGAAAGACATTCAGAACTATGTTAAGGAACACACAGCTCCTTACAAGTATCCAAGAATTGTTGAATTCAAAGAAAGCCTGCCAAAGACAGTATCAGGCAAGATTATTAGAAAGCAGCTTTAATAGCATAAAAATAGCGACCCAATTGGGTCGCATTTTTTATTGTTTTATTTGTTGTGCTTTTTAAGATGCCAGTCCCAGATTCTTTGAACACGTTCGTTGCGTCTTATACGCTGAATGTGCATGATTTTTCTGATACCCATGAATCTGTTTCCTTCAAATTCTTTGAAGATTTCTTCTTTTTCTTCTTCCCATTCACGAATAAGCTGGGCTCTTTCATCTTTTGCTTCGTCTATGATTTGGTCAACTTCTAACGCTCTTGTACCAAGCTTTTGGCTAAGTTCTTCACTGAGTTCGCCAAGCTTTTTATTGAGTTCTTCAAATCTGTCAATGGAATTATTGATTCCAACGATATTTCTTACGGTGCAAAGAAGGTCTATTACATAAACGCCTACGCAAGCAATAAGCATTGGGTAGCAATAGTGCCCTGAGAAAAAGCTTCCTTCAATGATGTTTGTAAGAGGAATGTGCACTAGATTAATTACAAGTAATGAACCAAGGCCCCAATAAATACTGAATTTGAGGCAAATGTAGCCGCCTATGTTGAAAGGTTTATCGGAATAATCCCACCAACGCATTCGGAAGAGTTTCATAAGCCCCCAGCCGGCTAAAAGTTCAACGGATGATGCTAAAATCATGCCACCGAAGAAGAGTAATGCGTTTGGACAATCCCTAACATCTTCAAAGCCTGCGGCGCGAATGATAAAGATAATAAGCACCATGCCAAAGCCATAAACCGGGCAGACCGGGCCATCTAAAAAGCCTCTGTTTTCAACGGTGCCGCTGTTTACGGTGCAGTAAATAACTTCAAGGCACCACCCCAGTACGGAGTAGATCATAAAGTACCAAAGTATGTTACTGATGTTGTAGCCTACGATTTGCATAATTAGCCCCCTAATTTTATGTCTCTAATAGTCCCTAAACGAAAATCTATAATAATTATACCTCATAATCAAAATAATATAAGTATAAACATGAATATTTACTTGAATGTCTTACCAAAAGCGTGTATTATTGTATACATACATTCGCAAAATGAATGTATTTTTGAATTATTGTTTATACAAAATCATTTAATAGATAAAAGGAGGGGTTGACATTATGTTAGAAATGTCTCCTAAAACCAATTTGCTGGAGCAAAAGTCCTACAAATACTCGCTCCAGGATATTAAGGATCCTAACTTGTATAGAGATCTGTTTAACTATGAAGAAGTTCCAAGGGTTGCATTCAACCACAGACGTGTACCTATGGGCATGCCTGAAGAAATTTGGATTACAGACACATCTTTTAGAGATGGTCAGCAGTCTATAGAACCATACACAGTAGAACAGATTGTAGACTTATACAAGCTGGAATCTAAGCTCGGCGGCCCTTACGGAATTATTAGACAGACAGAGTTCTTTGTTTACAGTGAAAAGGATAGAGAAGCTATTCGTCGTTGTATGGATCTTGGTCTGAGATTCCCAGAAATCACAACATGGATTAGAGCCAACAAGAAAGACTTTATGCTGGTTAAAGATCTTGGCATTAAGGAAACAGGTATTCTTCTTTCTTGTTCCGACTACCACATTTTCAAAAAGCTTGGTAAGTCTAGAAGCGAAGCAATGAAGATGTACCTTGATTCTGTAGCACTTGCTATTGAATCTGGTGTAGTTCCAAGATGCCACCTCGAAGATATTACAAGAGCTGACTATTACGGATTCGTAATTCCACTCGTAAATGAAATCGTAGAAATGGGTAAGCAGGCAGGTATTCCAATTAAGATTCGTGCTTGCGACACTATGGGCTACGGTGTTCCATATTCCGAAGTTGCTCTTCCAAGAAGCGTAGCTGGTATCATCTACGGACTTCAGCACTATTCAGACGTTCCTTCTGAATGTCTTGAATGGCATGGTCACAACGATTTCTATAACGCTGTTGCAAATGCTACAACTGCATGGCTCTACGGTGCATGCGCTGTAAACTGCACACTCCTTGGTATAGGCGAAAGAACAGGTAATATTCCACTTGAAGGAATGATTATGGCATACGCATCTTTAAGAGGTTCTTTAGATGGTATGGATACAACAGTAATCACTGAAATTGCTGAATACTACGAACATAACATTGGTTACAAGATTCCAAGAATGACCCCATTTGTTGGTCGTGATTTCAACTCTACAAGAGCAGGAATTCATGCTGACGGTATGGTGAAAGATCCTGAAATCTATAACATCTTCAACACAGATAAGATTTTAAATAGACCGCCAAGAGTAATGCTCGGTAAGGATTCCGGACTTGCAGGAATTGTTTACTGGATAAACATGAACTATGGTCTTGTTGGATCAGAACAGGTTAAGAAGGATGACGAAGTAGTTATCAAAGTAAAAGCCTGGATTGATCAAGAATATGAAAACGGCAGAACTGCTACAATTTCCCCGGCAGAACTTGAAGAGAAGATAGAACTTTACTCTAATGGTAAACTCAGAAGACTTTAAGGAGCGAAACTATGATAAGTAAAAAAGCATTTTCACTAGCTGATCAGATTTACGAACAGCTCGAAACTGAAATACTCTCTGGCGCTATTCCAAGAGGAGAAATCATAACAGAAACAAAAATTGCAACAAGACTCGGTGTTAGCCGTACTCCTGTAAGAGATGCACTCCTTAAGCTTGAAGCCGACCACATGGTTGAAAACACACCAAAAGGACTTCAGGTAGTAGGTATTACAGATCAGGACGCTTCTATAATCTACACAATTCGTGAAAAGATTGAAAGCATGGCTGTAGGCCTTGCTGCACAGAATGCTACAGAAGAACAGATTGCTGAAATGAAGGAAATCTTAGATCTTCAGTACTACTACTTCGAAAAAGAAAACGCAGAAAAAATTCGTGAGCAAGACAGTGCATTCCACGAAGCTCTCTACGCTTCTACCGGTTATCCTGTACTTAAGGATACCTTAAAGGATCTTCATAGAAAGATTCAGAAATATAGAAAACTTGCTGTTAGCAGCCACAACCGCGCAGAAGATTCTGTAAATGAACACAGAGAAATCTTAGATGCAATTATTGCACGCGATGTTGCAAGAGCAGAGGCAGCAGGACTTAACCACATTAAAATGGCTAGAGAAAGAATAGCAGAAAGGCACATCTAATGGGACTCACATTAGCCGAGAAAATTATCAAAGCACATTTAAGAAGCGGAGAAATGGTAACTGGTTCTGAAATCGGACTTAAGATTGACCAGACTCTTACTCAGGACGCTACAGGTACTATGGCTTATCTCGAATTCGAAACCATGGGACTTCCAAGAGTAAACACAGAGCTCTCCGTAGCATATATAGATCACAACACACTTCAGTCTGGTTTTGAAAATGCAGACGACCACCGTTACATTCAGTCTGTAGCTAAGAAGTACGGTTTAAGATTCTCCAGACCTGGTAACGGAATCTGCCACCAGGTTCACCTTGAAAGACTTGGTATTCCTGGCAAGACTCTTATCGGTTCTGACAGCCATACACCAACCGCAGGCGGTCTTGGAATGCTCTCTTTTGGTGCAGGCGGACTTGACGTAGCAGTTGCTATGGGCGGCGGCACATATTACATCAGCATGCCAAAGATTATTAAGGTTAACCTTACAGGCAAGCTTAATGACTATGTTTCTGCAAAGGATGTCAGCCTTGAAATCTTAAGAAGAATAGACGTAAAGGGGGGTGTGGGCTGCATACTCGAATGGGCAGGTGAAGGCGTTAAGACACTCTCTGTTCCTGAAAGAGCTACTATTACAAATATGGGTACAGAAACAGGTGCTACAAGCTCTATCTTCCCATCAGATGAAAGAACACTTGAATTCCTTAAGGCTCAGGGCAGAGAAGATGCATTCGTTGCACTTGCTGCAGATGAAGATGCCGTTTATGCAGATGTAATTGATATTAATCTTTCTGAACTTGAACCACTCATTGCTATGCCACACAGCCCAGGTAAGGTTGTTACAGTAAAGAGCATTGAAGGCATGAAGGTGGATCAGGTTTGCGCAGGTTCTTGCACAAACAGTTCTCTTGTAGATATGCTTAAGATTGCAAATATTCTTAAGGGTAAGACAGTTGCAGAAAGCGTTTCCATGAGCGTATCTCCTGGTTCTAAGCAGGTTCTTTCTATGCTTTCTGAATGCGGAGCATTATCTGATATTCTTGCTAGCGGTGCAAGAGTTCTTGAATGTGCATGCGGTCCTTGCATCGGTATGGGATTCTCTCCAAACTCTGGCGGCGTTTCCTTAAGAACATTCAACAGAAACTTCGAAGGCAGATCCGGAACAAAGGATGCACAGGTTTACCTTGTATCTCCTGAAACTGCAGCAGCATCTGCAATCACAGGTGTTATTACCGACCCAAGAAGTCTTGGTAAGGCTGCTGAAATTACAATCCCTGCAAACTTTAAGCTCGACGACAGTGCAATCATTATGCCTGCAAGCATTGAAGAGGCAAAGGATCTTGATGTAGTTAGAGGCCCTAACATTAAGCCTTTCCCTAACGCAGTACCACAGGAAGACACACTTGCTGCTGAACTTATCTTAAAGCTTGGCGACAACATCTCTACAGACCACATTATGCCTGCAGGTGCTAAGGTTCTTCCTTATCGTTCAAATATTCCAAAGATTTCTGAATTCTGCTTCGGGGCAGTTGATGAAACTTTCCCAATCCGTGCTAAAACAGCAGGAAAGAGCATTATAGTAGCAGCTAACAACTATGGTCAGGGAAGCTCTAGAGAACACGCTGCACTTGCTCCAATGTATCTTGGTGTAAGAGCGGTTATCGCAAAGAGCCTTGCTAGAATTCACGCTGCAAACCTTATCAACGTAGGTATTATCTCCTTCACATTTGAAAATGAAGCTGATTACGATTTACTTGAACAGGGCGACAAGCTTTCTATTAAGAATGTATTTGAAGCTATGGATACAGGCCATGCAGTTCTTAAGGATGAAACAAAGGGAATCGAAATTAATCTTTGCTGTTCCTTCACTCAAAGACAGAAGGATATATTAAAAGCCGGCGGACTTTTGGAGTACACAAAGCAAAATGGAAAATAAAAAAAAATATATAAACGAAGCTGTAGAAAGCTTTAAAAAACTTCTTACAGAACAGCTTGCAAGAGAAGCTGAAATGAAGAAGGGAGCAAAGGCAGTAGATTTTAAGACAAAAGAAAAAATCACTATCGGTCTTATCGACGGCGACGGCATAGGCCCTATCATCATGAAGGAAGCAAAAGAACTTGTTGCTTTTATTCTTGCCGATGAAGTTGCTTCTGGACGCATTGTATTAAAAGAAATTAAGGGGCTTACAATTGAAAACAGAATGGCAGTTGGAAAGTCTGTTCCAGATGACATTTTGGCCGAAATCAAAGCTTGCGACATTCTCTTAAAGGGTCCAACAGAAACACCAAAGGGCGGCACAATGGAAAGTGCTAATGTTACTTTAAGAAGAGAACTTGATCTTTTCGCAAACATCAGACCAGTTTCCATTCCTGAAGAAGGCATTGATTGGACTTTCTACAGAGAAAATACAGAAGGCGAATACGTTCTTGGTAGCCGCGGAGTAGAAGTTCCAGGCGAACTCGCTATGGACTTTAAGGTTACAACATATTCCGGTACAAAGCGTATTGCAAGAGCTGCTTTTGAATTCGCTAAGGCAAACGGAAAAGACAATGTTTGCATCGTTACTAAGGCAAACATCATGAAGAAGACAGACGGTAACTTCTCTAAGATTTGCCACGAAGTAGCAGAAGAGTATCCAGGAATTGCAGCTGATGATTACTACATCGATATCATGACTGCAAATCTTGTAAATCCAGATATGAGAAAGAGATTTAGCGTATTTGTTCTTCCAAACCTTTATGGCGACATCATTACAGACGAAGCTGCTCAGATTCAGGGCGGTGTAGGAAGTGCAGGAAGTGCTAATGTAGGAGATAAGTACGGAATGTTTGAAGCTCTTCACGGATCTGCTCCAAGAATGATTGCAGAAGGTCTTACAGATTTCGTAAACCCTGCAAGTATCTTTAGAGCAACAGAAATGATGCTTAGACATATCGGATACTCTGCAAAGGCTGATGTACTTGCAAAGGTATTAGACGACACAAAGGCTCTTCAGCCAACAGGTACAAGAGAAGGCAATACCTGCGCAAACTTCTGCGAAAGCGTAAAGGCTGCAATAAAGAACGCTATGTAAATGTTATATGTGTCTTATATAAAAATAAAGCAAAAAGAAAAGGAAAGAGACTACCAATGGTAGTCTCTTTTCTTGTGTCCATTATTTAATGCTCAAGAGCATAAATTACATGATTTCGCAAATCCATCCTTCTGGAGCCTTGATCTTACCGGACTGAATTCCTGTAAGTGTATCATAGAGCTTCTGGAGTGTTGGACCCATCTTTTCCATTCCGGAAGGAACGCAGATTTCGTTGCCGTGGTCGTTAATCTTTCCAACTGGAGAAATAACTGCAGCTGTTCCGCAGAGACCGATTTCAGCAAAGTCCTTAACTTCGTCGAAGAATACTTCTCTTTCTTCAACTTCCATTCCAAGGTATTCCTTAGCAACGTAGCAAAGGCTTCTTCTTGTGATGGATGGGAGAATAGAGTTAGACTTTGGTGTAACGAGCTTGCCATCCTTTGTGATGAAGATGAAGTTAGCTCCGCCTGTTTCTTCTACCTTTGTTCTTGTTCTTGGGTCGAGGTACATATTTTCAGCAAAGCCTTCTCTGTGAGCATCCATGATTGGCTTAAGAGACATAGCATAGTTAAGACCTGCTTTGATGTTTCCTGTACCTGCTGGAGCTGCTCTGTCATAATCAGAAACCTTGATTACGATTGGCTTTGCGCCGCCCTTAAAGTATGGGCCTACTGGTGTAACGAGAATTCTGAACTGATATTCTTCAGCTGGCTTTACACCGATAACTGCGTTTGTACCCATGATGTATGGTCTAATATAAAGGGATGCGCCAGAACCGAAAGGTGGAACCCATGCAGCGTTAGCCTTTACTACAGCCTTAACTGCTTCGATAAATCTGCCTTCTGGAAGTGTTGGCATTTCGAGTCTTGCAGCAGAAGCGTTGAGTCTTTCAGCGTTCATGTCAGGTCTGAAGCAAACGATGTGTCCGTCTTCTGTTGTGTAAGCCTTGCAGCCTTCAAATACTGTCTGAGCATACTGGAATACGCAAGCGCATTCGTTAAGAACTACGTTGGAATCTGTAATGATAGCACCGTCGTCCCACTTTCCATCCTTGTATGTGGAAAGGTAACGATAGTCTGTTTCCATATAGCCGAAGCTAAGATTGCCCCAGTCAATGTTTTTCTTTTCCATTTGAGTTTTCCTTCTTTCTTTATGATTAGTGATTTGTAAAACTTTTTTATTAACTAATATATTTTACGCCTTTATTCCAAGCATTTCAATGGATGTATCTTTCATCTTATACTTTAAAATCTTTCCGGCAGCATTCATTGGGAACTCTTCTGCAAAGATAAAGTATCTTGGAACCTTATGTCTTGCCATGGATGCAAGTCCGTATTCCTTAAGATCTGCTTCTGTAAGTCCACAGTTCTTATCGTGAAGAATAATCCAAGCGCAAGCTTCTTCGCCGTACTTTTCGTCTGGAACACCAACTACCTGTACGTCTCTAATCTGTGGGTGAGTAAGGTAGAATTCTTCGATTTCTCTTGGGTAGAGGTTTTCACCACCACGGATAATCATATCCTTAAGTCTACCTGTTACCTTGTAGTAGCCATCTTCTGTTCTGCAGCAGAGGTCTCCTGTGTGGAGCCAACCATCTGCATCGATAGTATGTGCTGTAGCTTCAGGCATCTTGTAGTAGCCCTTCATGATGTTATAACCACGAGCTACGAATTCGCCGTTTACGCCGTCTGGTACATCTTCGCCTGTTTCTGGGTCGATAATCTTACACTCAACGCCAGGGAATGCAGAACCTACTGTTTCTACACGGTGGTCTAAGTCTTCATTAACTTCGCCCATTGTACAACCCGGAGCTGATTCAGTCTGACCATATACGGAAAGAATTTCTGTCATGTTCATTTCAGCGGCGGCTCTTCTCATAAGCTCTGGTGGGCAGTTAGCGCCGGCCATGATACCTGTTCTCATGTGAGAGAAGTCTGTCTTTGCAAAGTCTGGATGATTAAACATTGCAATAAACATTGTAGGAACGCCGTTAAAGCTTGTAATCTTTTCGCTTGTAATTGTTGCAAGGGAAGACTTAGGGCTAAAGTATGGCATTGGGCACATTGTTGAGCCGTGAGTCATGCAGTTTGTCATAGAGAGTACCATTCCGAAGCAGTGGAACATAGGCACCTGAATCATCATGCGGTCTGCTGTGGACATATCCATTCTATCGCCGATAGTCTTACCATCGTTGATGATGTTTCTGTGTGTGAGCATTACGCCCTTAGGGAAGCCTGTTGTACCGGATGTGTACTGCATGTTGCAAACGTCATCAGGCTTTACCATGCTTGCTCTTCTTTCAACTTCACTGCGCTTTATGCTCTTGCCCTTTTCGATGATTTCATCCCATCTAAGGCAACCGTCCATATCGTAATCAACTGGAACAACGTGCTTAAGGAATGGAAGCTTCTTTGAGTAGAGAGCCTTACCTTTTTTGTTATATTCAAGTTCTGGGCAAAGTTCTTCGATAATCTGCTTGTAATCGATTTCCTTAGAACCTCTAGACATAACGAGCATGTATGTATCTGACTGAGAAAGCAGGTATTCAATTTCGTGAATCTTGTATGCGGAGTTTACTGTTACAAGTACTGCGCCAATCTTTGTTGCATCCCAGAAGCAGATATACCACTGTGGAATGTTTCCTGCCCAAATAGCAACGTGATAGCCAGGCTTTACACCAAGAGCAATGAATGCAGCAGCTGCATCATCTACGTCCTTTTTAAACTGAGCGTATGTTCTTGTGTAGTTAAGACCTGTGTATCTAAATGCAAGCTGGTCTGGGTATGTTGCAGCAACTTCGTCTAAAACTTCGCCGAATGTTAAATCGGATACTTCGTACTTCTTCCATGGGAATGTACCCGTCTTAGATCTGTTGTACTGAAGCTGCTTGTTATTCTTTGCGTTCTTTTCAAACTGTGCTGCGTACTGAACAAAGTGAGTAAGAACGATATCTGTGCTTGTAATTTCGTCGTTCCAGTCTACGCAAACAAAACCGTCGTAGTTAAGAGAGTTTAATGCGTTTACAAACTGATTGAATGGAAGGTCGCCTTCGCCGATGAGAACGTTAACTCCATCTTTTCTATCACCGATTCTTACGTATCTAATGTAAGCACCGAGAATCTTAATGCCTGTTTCTGGGCTTTCGCCTGCGGCAAAGAAGCTTTCTCTAATGTTCCAGCAAACAGCAAGAGCAGAAGAGGAGAATACATTGATAAGTTCAATTGCATTCTGAGTCTTTGCAAGGTATCCCTTTGTTTCAAGAAGGATTTCAACCCCAGTGTTTTCAGCCTTTGCAATAGCTGGTGCAAGAACCTGCTTAAGCTTAAAGATGTCTGGCTGATTAATAATAGAAACTACTACATAATCAATTCCTGCGTTTGCAGCAAAGTCTACATACTGAACCAAAGTCTTTGGGTTTGCATCTTCGCTATCTAAGCTTACAGGGTAGGTGAGTGCTGCAATCTGCAGATCTCTGTTTCTTAATTTTCTTTTAGCATCAGCGCTTACTTCACTGCGAAGCACGCTGTCTGCGTGGTATTTCTTTTCTTCAAGAGCATTGTAGATTTCAAAGCCCTTGTATCCATATTCATGTGCGATTTCGCAGGTTCTTAAGAAACTGCTTCTTCTTACATGTTCTGTTGAAAAAACAAGTTTCATTACTGCTGCTCCTCGTAAACAATCTTATTTAATGCGTTAATATATGCTCTGATGCAAGCGCCAACGATGTCTGGGGAAAGACCGTTGCCGGAGTAGAGCTTTCCGTTGCTGGCAAGCTTTACAAGTGTAGCACCAAGAGATTCTTTTCCTTCTGTTACAGCCTGAATCTGGAATTCGTCAAGCTGATAGTGGTGTCCGATAGTCTGTTCAATAGCTCTGAATGCTGCGTCGATAGGACCGTCGCCTGTTGCCATACCTTCAGTCTTTTCTCCGTCCTTGGAAAGAGTAATTCTTGCCATAGATCCGGATACGCTGCTATTTGTAATCATGTAGCCTTCCAAGTGATATGTGGAAGGAACCTGCATAGCAGCAGAAGCGATAATAGCTTCTAATTCCTTAGCTCCAACGGAAGACTTCTTTTCGCAGATGAGCTTTAATGCTTCGTGAACGTTTCCAGCATCGATGTCGGAGAGGTCGTAGCCAAGGTTTGTAGCTGCAGCTTTTACATCGTCAATAGTGCTGTCTGAATCAAGGAATACATCCTTATCTGCTGCGCCTGTACCGAATGAACCAGGTGCTGGCTGATAGTCTTTGCTAATCTGTGCAAGAATTGACTTAATGTCTGACTGAATCTTTGTCTGGTTTAAGTTGCATTCAACGCAAATCTTTTCAGCAGTTTCTTTAATAGCTGCTGCAAAAGAAGCTGTTGTAAGTACATTTTCGCCATCGATTGATGTGATGATTCCAGATGCTCCTGCCTTTACAGCTGCAATAGCATTAGCGCAAGCAAGAGAAATTCTGTTGTTTGCCTTAACAATTACAGGAATAGAAACAGCGGCCTTTACTGCTTCAACCATAGCTGCTACATCTTCAGGAATCATAATTCCATCTGTATCGCAGAGGCATACGCAAGCAGCGCCTGCTTCAGCTGCTGTCTTTGCAGCCTTAACAAGGAAATCCATATCGGCTGCGCTAGCATATTTTGCGGAGAACTGAGTCGTGCACTTTTCGGATGCTGTCTTTACAAGGTTTGTAATCTTATCGAGCATGCCGGCATCTTTTAATGCATACTGATATTCCATCTGTGCTGCAGATACTGGAAGTTCAATCTGAAGGCAAGGCTTCTTTGCTGCTTTGATTGCTTCATAAGCTATTTCGATGCTTTCAGTTTCTGTGCCTGCATTGAGTACGATACCGCTTTCTTTTACAGACTGAGCGATTGTTTTATATATAATGGAATCTTCTTTAACATTCTTGATCTGTGGTAGTTCAAGATAGTCAGCTCCAAAGTTATCAATACATTCAGCTACAGCAATCTTTTCTCTAAAGAGAAGGGCTGATGAATTCAGTTCCTTAAGAGTTGCATCTGCAATACTTAGTTTTCTCATAATTACTCCTTATTCTTCCTATAAATTAAAAAAACTTTGCCGGTAGGCAAAGCATACACTTAAACATTATTATAAATGGCGACTTTGTTCTACTCGTTCTTTATACACTTAAATTACCTGGTAGCCAAGAAGCACCAGGATAGTAAGGCTAAGGACTAGTAGAGAGGACATCTTTACATTGTTAAACATATTAAATTGTCCTCCTTTCACAACATCGTTTGTGTTAATAACACAAATATTATACACACCTTAGCTATGTTTAGCAAGTAAAAGTTTTGCTTTAGTGTTTTTAGTTTAACAAACAAATATTGAAGTTTCAAGCGTTTTGCTATTGACACTAATAATATTGAATGGTAAACTCTTTGTACATTTAAAAACTATGACGAAGACGGTCGAGGGAAATGTTTTAGAGAGTCAGCGGTTGGTGAGAGCTGATAACAGGCACCTCAAGCACCCATCACTTCCGAGTTGGAGGTCCGAAAGCAATAGCGAGTAGATGCCTTCCGTATGGCTGCGTTAAAGCATAGGCGTTGTTGGACGCTGAAGGTGGTCGCTTAAGTGGCGGCAATTTGAGTGGTACCGCGGGTATATTATACTCGTCTCAAAAGTTAGCTTTTGGGACGAGTTTTTTTATTTTCTAGGAGGAAAAAATGGCGAATCAGAATTCCACAGGACAGTTATTCGATATAGCTCTTCGTATCAAGGATATGAGAGAAATTATCGGATATAGTACTGCAACAATGGCTGAAAAGGTAGATGTGCCAGAAGATCTGTACATTGAATACGAAACAGGTAATACAGACCTTCCATTTACTTTTATGCACAAGTGTGCAATGGCGTTTGGTGTTGAAATTACAGACCTTATGGAAGGTAGTTCCACCAGACTTAGCAGCTATACGCTTACAAGAAAGGGCATGGGCCCAGTAACAGCTGAAGAAGACGGCGTAGTTATTCAGAATATGGCAGCTTTATTCGGTAAGAAATTAGCTACACCATATTATTGTACATATACTTACGACCCAAATCTTATCGATAAGCCAATTCACACAGTTACACACGCTGGTCAGGAATTCGATATTGTTTTAAAGGGATCTCTTAAGGTTCAGGTTGGCGATCACGTTGAAGTATTAAACGAAGGCGACAGCATTTACTATAATTCTTCAACTCCACACGGAATGATTGCTGTTGGCGGCGTTGATTGTACATTCGTAGCTATGATTATGGCTACAAATGAAAAGGAACAGCGCACAAAGCTTACATCCAGCCAGCTTGTTCCTGTACTTCCATCTGATGAACCACTTTGCGTAGATAAGTTTATCAAGGCAGAACACAACGAAAACGGAACTATGAAGTCATTAGAATTCCCTAATGCTGAAAAGTTCAACTTCGGTTTCGATACAGTAGATGCTATTGCTCAGAAAGATCCTGAAAAGCTTGCTATGGTTCATATCGCAAACGATAAGACCGAAAGAAAGTTTACTTTCAAGGATATTAGCGAAGAATCAGCAAGAACTGCTAACTACTTTGCTTCCCTTGGTATTAAGAAGGGCGACAGAGTTATGCTTGTTCTTAAGAGACATTATCAGTTCTGGTTCTCCATGGTAGCTCTTCACAAGATTGGCGCTGTTGCAATTCCTGCAACTAACCAGCTTATGGAACACGACTTTGAATATCGTTTCAAGGCTGCTGGCGTTAAGGCTATCGTTTGCACAGCAGATGGTATTACTTCCGAGCAGGTAGAGCTTGCTGAAAAGGCTGCAGGCATGAATATCATCAAGATTATGGCAAACGGCGTAAAGGACGGTTGGCACGATTTTGATAACGAATATACTTACTTTAGAAAGACATACAAGAGAACAGAAGACACACCATGCGGCGACGACCCAATGGTAATGTTCTTCACATCTGGTACAACAGGCGAACCAAAGAGCGCTGTTCACAGCTACAAGTATGCTCTTGGTCACTATGTAACAGCTAGATACTGGCATATGGTTGAAAGAGAAGGCCTCCACTTCACAATTTCTGAAACTGGTTGGGGTAAGGCTCTTTGGGGTAAGCTTTATGGTCAGTGGCTCTGCGAAGGGGCAGTATTTGTTTATGACTTCGACAGATTCCATGCAGAAGATATTCTTCCAATGTTTAAGAAGTACAACATTACAACATTCTGCGCTCCACCAACAATGTATAGAATGTTCATTAAGGAAGACCTCAGCAAATATGATCTTTCATCCATTAAGCACGCAACAACAGCTGGTGAAGCTCTCAACCCAGAAGTATTCTACCAGTTCCAAAAGCTTACAGGCCTTACAATTCACGAAGGTTTTGGTCAGACAGAAACAACACTCTCCATTGGTAACCTCTTGGGCAATGAAATCAGACCGGGCTCTATGGGTAAGCCAATCCCAGGCTACGGCGTAGATATCTTAGA